>SLKW01000115.1 GCA_007134405.1 Paracoccaceae bacterium | reverse complement strand
GGTTGGCAACCGAGGCTCGCGCAGTTTGCACGCAGTCCGAAGACTTTCGGGATTAAGTGCCCGCCCCGCGCGTTCAGTTCGGCAAAAGCGCCCGAAGAACCCCCTCGGGCGCCGGGACAGGAACGCACGTGCGGTACGGATGGCAGCCCGGTCGCAGCCCCTCTCCCCGGTATTCACTCCCGCTGCCGACGGAGAGGAAGATGCGCTCAAGGCCTTGCCTGGGCCCGATGGCGGCTGCGCGCGCGCCGGTGGAGCGGTCGGGCGTGACCGCTGACGCGGCACGCAACCGCGCCTTGCTGCCGACCACCGAGCTTGCGCCCGGCGGCACCGTCAACCTGCAGATCGCGCCGGGACAGGCCGCAAGGCGCTTTACTGACGCTGCCCGAACGACACCGCGGCCCCGTGCCTGGCGCGCAGCGATCGGGCTTCTGGCGCTGGCCGGGCTCTGGGCGGCGTTGACGGGCGGTGCGGCGGAAAGCTGGGTCATGGGCGCACCGGCAGTTCTGCTGGGCACGGCGCTGATCTTCCTGCATCCCGGCGCGCCCCGCTGGCGGCTATCGCTTCCCGGCGCGCTGCGGTTCCTTGCCTGGTTCGCTTTGCAGTCGGTGCGCGGCGCGGTCGACGTCGCCCGGCGGGCCATGGCCTGGCGTCTGCCGCTTGCACCCGGCTGCCGGTGCTTCCAGACCGCGCTGCCCGAGGGCGCGCCGCGGCTCCTGTTTGCCAATGCGATCACGCTTCTGCCCGGCACGCTCACCGCCGAGATCGAGGGCGATCTGCTGGTCGTCCACATGCTCGACACCGGCGCAGAGCTCGACGGCGAACTGTCGGCGCTGGAGATGCGTGTGGCCGCGCTGTTTGCCTTGCCCGCCAGCGGCGGGGTGGTGACGGAGGCCACGACATGATCCCCGCTCTGTCGATAATCCTGATCGTGCTGCTCCTTGCGACTCTCGGCGGGTTGATCCGCGTCTTCCGCGGCCCCGAGCCGGCCGAGAGGATGCTGGCTGCGCAGCTATTCGGTACCGCCTCGGTGGCAATGCTTCTGATCCTGTCGCAGGTCATGGAGATGCCCGCCCTTCTGGACGTGGCGCTGGTCTTCGCGCTTCTCGCCGCCGTCACGCTGGTTTGCTTCGTCGTCCTTGCCGCGAAGGAGGACCGCTGATGGTCATCCAGATCCTTGCCCTGCTACTCATCGTCCTCGGCGCTTTCTTCTTCGTGGCCGGCACCATTGGCCTCCTGCGCTTCCCCGACACGCTGTGCCGGTTGCACGCGCTGACCAAGGCCGACGGGCTCGGTCTGGGGCTGACCTGCCTTGGCATAGCCCTCTTGGCCGGCTCGGCGGGCGAGGTATCGCGGATCGTGCTGATCTGGTTCTTCGTCGCGGTCTCCAGCGCCGTCTGCGGTCACCTGATCGCGCGTCATGTCCGGCGCAGTGCCCGCGCCAGCACGGAAGGGTCGTGAGATGACCGATCCGCTGCTGATCTTCGACGTGATCCTCGGCCTTGCTATTGTCGCGCTGGCCGTCGCCGTGCTGGCCATGCACGACCGCTTCGCCATGATCGTCCTCTTCATCGTCTTCGGGCTGCTGAGCGCGCTTGCCTGGGTTCGGCTCTCGGCGCCGGATGTGGCGCTGGCCGAGGCGGCCATCGGCACCGGGCTGACCGGTGCGCTGCTGCTGACGACGCTGCACCACATCCGCGCCACGCCCCCCGCGCCGGTGCCGGTACCCGCCGGGGCGATCATCGCCAATCTGGGTCTCTGCGGCCTGATCTTCGGCGGGCTGGTCGTCGCTTTCCTGTCCACGCCTCTGCAGGCTCCGGGCCTCGCGCTGCCGGTCGCGCAGAACATGGAGGCAAGCGGGGTCGCGCATCCGGTGACCGCCGTGCTGCTGAATTTCCGCGCCTATGACACGCTGATGGAGGTCGTTGTGCTGCTCGCCGCCATCGTCGCCGTTTGGATGGTCGAACGCGGCACGGCTCAAGCCCCGTCGCCGGTAATGGGCGAGATCTATCGCGGCTTCGCCCGCCTGGCGCTACCCGCCATCGTGATCATCGGCACCTATCTTCTTTGGGTCGGGGCCTATGCGCCGGGCGGGGCGTTCCAGGGTGGCGCGGTCCTGGCCGCGGTGGGGCTTCTGCTGCTCCTCAGCCGGCTCTACCGCCCGCAGCCCGCGCACCGCCCGCTTGCCCGGCTGGGCTTCGTCCTCGGCACTGCGGTCTTTGCCGGCATCGCGCTCCTGGTCGCGAGCGGCGGGCGGGTACCGTTCGAATACCCCGCCGCGCATGCCAAGACCCTGATCCTGCTGATCGAGGGGATGGTCACCATTTCCATTGCCGTCACGCTTGCCGCGCTCTTCCACGGCCGCGAGCCCGAGTATGCCTCTGTTTCGGAGAATCACAAGTGAACAGCGGTTTGATTTTCGGCCTGACCGGGATCGCGGTCTTTGCCATCGGTCTTTTCGGCGCGCTGGTAATGGTGGAACCGCTGCGCCGGGTGCTGGCGCTCAAGCTTTGTTCGGTCGGCGCGGGCTTCCTGCTGGTCGTCGGCGCCTGGCAGGCGCCGCCGGACATGCCCGATCCGGTTCCGCATGCGCTGGTGATCACCGGCATCGTCGTGATGATCTCGGCCACCGCGGTCGCCCTCGCCCTGATCCGCCGCCTGCATTCGCTGGAGCGTGCCTCCGATGAATGACCTGCCCACCCTCGACTGGCCCACCGCGGTCGTCTTCGCGCCGCTGGCCGGCGCCATTCTCGCCTTCGCCTGGCCGCGCCGGGCTGCGGGAATCGGGCTGGCCTCAGTCCTCCTGACCACCGCCGCCGTCGCCGCGCTCGCGCTCCGGGTTCTGGCCGAGGGCGCGGTGGTGACGCGCCTGGGGAACTGGGGCGCGCCCCTCGGGATCGACCTGCGCGCCGACGGGCTGAGCACGCTTCTGCTCGCCATGACTGCCGGCGTGGGGCTCTTCGTCAGCCTCGGCGCGCTCGACAGCTACGCCCCCGCACGCGCCGACGAGCGCACCCGGCGCTATTTCTGGCCGCTCTGGCTGCTGCTCCTGACCGGGCTCAACGGCGCGTTCCTCTCGACCGATGTCTTCAACCTTTATGTCATGCTCGAGGTCATCGCGCTCGCCGCTGTCGGGCTGACCGTCCTCGGCGGCGGTCGCGAGGCTGTCCGCGCGGGGCTCGAATACATGTATGCCTCGATCCTTGGCGCACTTCTCTTCCTGATGGGCGTGGGTTTCGTCTATCTGGAGCTCGGACGTCTCGATTTCGCGGGCCTGATCGCCGCCGAGCCCGCACCCGCCCTGACCGCCGCGCTTGCGCTGATGATCGCCGGGCTACTGCTGAAGACCGCGCTCTTTCCGCTGCACTTCTGGCTGCCCGGTGCGCATGCCAACGCGACCGCGCCCGCCTCGGCGCTGCTCTCGGGGCTGGTCGTCAAGGTTTCGCTCTACATCTTCCTGCGGCTGACCCAGTACATGCCGCTGCCGGACGAGCTGCTGGTGACGCTGATGGGCACCCTCGGCGCAGGTGCGATCCTCTGGGGTGGTATCCAGGCGCTGAGGGCGGAGCGGCTGAAGCTCCTGGTTGCCTGGTCCACCGTGGTGCAGATCGGCCTCATCTTCGTGGCTTTCGCCCGCGCGGGCCAGGTCGGGCTCGCGGAAAGCTGGAAGGCCGCCGCGCTCCTGATCCTGGCGCATGCCGTCGCGAAGGCCGCGATGTTCCTGTCCGCGGGCCGCATCAAGGACGAGGTCGGCCATGACCGCATCCAGGACCTCGACCGCTCGCCCATCCGTCCGACGCTGGCGCAGTTCACCTTCGCGCTCGCCGCGATCAGCCTGATCGGCCTTCCACCGTCCCTGGGGTTTGCCGGCAAATGGGTTCTGATGGAGGGCGCCATGGCCGCGGGCTACTGGCACTGGGTCGGCATCACCATGATCGGCACGCTCCTGAGTGTTGCCTATTTCAGCCGGGTCCTCGCAGGCTTCCTGCGCTTCGACCGGCTGCGCACCCCCGTCGCCGAGCATCAGGGCTGGGCGCTCGCCGATACCGCGCCGCTCGTGCTGGCGCTCGCGGCGCTCAGCCTCGGCCTCGTCGCCGCGCCGATCCTCGCCTTCATGGAGATCGGCTATCCGTTCGGAGCCACGCCATGACCGACGCCCCCCTCCTTCCGCTCTTCATCCTGCTTACCTCGCTCGGAATCGCGCCCCTTCTCTTCGCCCTGCCCGAACGCAGCGCGGGCCTGCGCACAGCCATCAACCTCGGCGCGGCCGGGCTGAAGGTGGCGCTGGTCGCCTGGCTTAGCTGGAAGCTCAGCCAGGGGGTGATCTACGACCTGCGCTTCACCGTCCTGCCCGGGCTCGACTTCAATCTTCAGGCCGACCCGCTGGCGATCCTCTTCATCGCGCTCTCGGCGGTGCTGTGGTTCATCACCACCGTCTATTCCGTGGGCTACCTGGAAAAGGGGCCGCACCGGGCGCGGTTCTTCGGCTTCTTCAGCCTCTGCGTCGGCGCCACGGTGGGGATCGCGCTGGCCGGGAACCTCTTTACCTTCCTCCTTTTCTACGAGCTTCTGACGCTCGCCACCTATCCGCTGGTCGTCCATCGCGGCACGGCCGAGGCCTTGCGGGCGGGCCGGATCTACCTGATCTACACGCTGGGCGGCGGGCTCGTCCTGCTACTCGGCACGCTCGGCCTTTGGATTCTGGCGGGCTCCACCGATTTCGTCCCCGGCGGCATACTCGGCGACGTGGCGGAGGCCGCGCCGCTGGCCGCGCAGCTTCTCTTTCTCGTGCTGGTCGCGGGTCTTGGCGTGAAGGCCGCGCTGGTGCCCTTCCACGCCTGGCTGCCGATCGCAATGGTCGCGCCCGCGCCCGTCTCGGCCCTCCTGCACGCCGTCGCGGTCGTGAAGGCCGGGGCCTTCGGCATCATGCGCGTGGTCTACGAGGTCTATGGGATCGAGACCGCGCAGGCTCTGGGGCTGACCGCGCCGCTCGCCGCCATCGCCGCGGTGACGATCCTCTACGGCTCGCTCCGCGCGCTCAGCCAGGACGACATCAAGCGCCGCCTCGCCTGGTCCACGGTCAGCCAGGTCAGCTACATCACGCTGGGCGTGGCGCTTGCCAGCCCAATCGCCGCGATCGGCGCGCTCGCGCATCTGATCCACCAGGGGCTGATGAAGATCACCATGTTCATGGCCGCGGGCAACCTTGCAGAGGGGCTGGGCGTCAAGAAGGTCAGCCAGATGAACGGGGTGGGCCGCGCCATGCCGGGCACGATGGCGGCCTTCACGCTCGCTGCGCTTGCCATGATCGGCCTGCCGCCGCTCGCCGGCTTCGTCAGCAAGTGGTATCTGGCCACCGGCGGACTTGAGGCCGGGCAGGGCTGGGTGATCGCGCTCCTGCTGGGCTCGAGCCTTCTGAACGCCGCCTACTTCCTGCCGATGCTGCACCGGGCCTGGTTCGTCGAACCGGCGGACGCGGCGCCGGGCGGGCTCGCCCGCCGCCGGATCGGCTGGATGCTGGCTGTTCCGCCCATCGCCACTGCATCGCTGGTGCTGATCGCCGGTGGGCTCGCCAACGCGCCCTTCAGCCCGCTGGAATGGACCCGTTTCATCGTCGCGCTCGAATACCCGCAAGCGGCATTCGATGACCTGCCGGAGGCGTTCTGATGGCCGAGTCGATCCTCCTTTCCCTCGCCTTCCCGTCCGCGCTGGCCGCGCTGATGGGCCTGCCAGCGGCGCGGGCGGCGGTCTGGCGGCTGTTGCCCTTGGCCGCG
>SLKW01000285.1 GCA_007134405.1 Paracoccaceae bacterium | reverse complement strand
CCGGCTCTTATGCGAAGAAAGAGCCAGCGCGCGCCACGCCATTTATGGCGCGAACTGGCGGTGGCTGGATCGTCACCGGCTTGGTCGTGATGGGCCGTGTTAGAGTGTGATCAGCCATCGTCTTCGCCTGAGGCCTGAACGGATACAGAGCGGCACGGAGCCCTCTACGACAAGCTTAGGACAGCGAAGATGACAAACGATACCATCGGAATCGATATCTTGTTCTTGCGCACGTTGCCCGCGATGTCGGCCAACTCAAAGAATTTGCGCCGTGCGTGGCTCCAGCAGAGCGCGCTTCGTGCGGGCCCGGGGGGCTACGGTCGGCCAGATAGAGCTCGCTATAGCCACTATAGGCATCGGCCTGCAGAACGCCCTGCCACCCAGCGAGATGCTTGTTGGGGTGGATCATCTGGCGATCCCGCGAGAACTTGAACAAGGCGGCAGGTGGCGCACTACCACCCCATGGCCGGTCATCACGCACATAGGTCCAGAGCCGCGCTGTTTTTGTGCCCCCGCGCGCCAGAAGCGGCACCGTCGTGTCATCGCCATGCAGGCGCGCGCCTTCCAGCACATGTCGCTCGATCAGCTCATGAATCGGGGCCAGCGCTACACAGGCATGACCGATCAGATCGGCCAGGGTGGACAGGCTGAGATCGATGCCCTCGCGGGCAATGCGCTCCGACTGGCGGTTCAGTGGTTGGTGCTGGCCATATTTGTCAAAAGCAACCATCGCGATCAGTTGCGGTCCGGCCCAGCCGCGGGGAATGGTGTGGAATGGGGCTGGCGGCTGGCTGATCTTCTCACAACAGCGGCAGGTGAACTTCTCGCGGACGGTCTGGATCACTTTCCACTGGCGCGGGATGACCTCCAGCGTCTCGGTGATGTCCTCGCCCATCTTCACGATGCGGTCCGAACCACAGCAGGTGCAGGTGGTCGGGGCCAGGGTCACCACACGCTCGCGCGGCAGATGCTCGGGAAAGGGTTTGCGTACGGGCTTGCGCCGCTTGAAGGCGCGCACGGTGCTGGTCTTGTCCTGCGCGGCTGCTTGCTCCGCCGCCAGCGCATCCTCCGTGGCTGCGGCTTCCAATTCCTCAAGCTGCAACTCCAGCTGATCGATCAGCCGCGCGCGGCGCTCGGAGGAGGTGCCGTATTTGTCGCGGCGCAGCTTGGCGATCTCCAGCTTCAATTCCTGGATCATCGCTTCCGTGCAGGATGCCAGGGCGCGCGCCTGCGCAAGGTCGCGCTCGGCGGCCTGCGCACGGGCCGTTTGTGCGGCCAGTTCAGCGCGTAATCTGGCGATTTCGGAAGCGGCATCTGACATGGAAAAGAACTACCACAGATGCCTCGGATCGCCAATAAAAACAGGTGCTTCAGAAGTTCGAGACCTTCTTCAAGACCCTGAAAACCTGGTGCCGCATCGAAGACAGCCGCCTCACCACCGCCGATCGCCTCGCCAACTGCATTGCGCTGTGCTGCGTTGTTGCCTGGAGAATCCATGGCTGACAATGCTTCGGCGCCGCTCCCCGAACGCCTCGCCTGCCGCGGTCTTCACTGACACCGAACGCGCCGTGCTCGATCGAAAAACACCGCCTGGTCGACATAACGAACCCCGGAACCTGGCCTTCTACACGACCGCCGTCGCGCGCTTGGGCGGCTATCTCGACCGGGCAAACGATGCTCCGCCAGGAACAACCGTCATCTGGCGCGGCCTGGTCCGACTTGCAGACCTCATCGAGGGATTTCACATCGCGAACCCAATCGAAGCGCGACTTGTGGGTAAGTGAAAGCCTCGGCGTAGGCTTACGGGGGTGTCCCGGGTCTGACCGAAATGCGCGATCAATGAAAGTGCCGATGGCTACCAGCGGGACGTCTCGCCCGGCCCGGTCACGCGGGATCGGGTACCAGAAAGGCTATTCGCCGAGCGCCTCGAGGATCGCGCCCGCGGTTTCCAAGCCACGGTCTTCGAGTTCCTAGAGGAGGTCCCTAAGGTCTGTCCTGAGCCCCGTATTTCCAGCTGGAGCCCGCTCAGGCGTCGCAGCGGGGAGGCCACGGGGAGAGCCATGCCGGGCGCATGTTGCCCAGCTCAGGCGCAGTCCCCTTCCGGGGATGTGTGAAGGCACAGACACGTGGTCGACGATCTGCGTATGGTTCGACTTGTCGGATGAAGACCTGCCGCGCTCGGCAACGAGTTTCTGTGCGCGAATGCCAGAAACCGGCTTATCGCTCATATCCGGCCACGCAAACCCCGGCGAAATTGGTGTAAATTGGCGGACCCGACAGGATTCGAACCTGTGACCTTCGCCTTCGGAGGGCGACACTCTATCCAGCTGAGCTACGGGTCCACATTTAAACTGCCGAGATCTACTGGCTGCTTATCAGCCCTAATCCGACAAGAATGTTCACTTTCGCACCAGTCTCTTTCAATACCGGCTCGCTGAACGACAGCGAACCTGAAGCTTTCTAGCCTTCCCGGGACTGCTCTGCAACAAGCAAACGATCGTCAGGAAAAGAGTTCGTGGCAGAACTCTAGGGCCTCAACCAGCACGTCGACCTCTCTTCGGGTATTGTACATGGCAAATGACGCCCGGCAACTTGCATTGATGCCCAAGTGTTCCATCAGCGGCCCCACGCAGTGCTGGCCGGCTCTAACGGCGACGCCCTTCTTGTCAAGAATCGTCGATATGTCATGTGCATGCGCGCCGCTGCTCATCGTGAAGCTGAAGATCGCACCCTTACCAGGCGCGTCGCCCTGGATTTGTAGCCAGTTCAAACCCTGAAGTCGCTCGCGCGCATAGGAAGTCAGGTCTCGTTCATGCATCGCGATGGCGTCCATGCCGTGTGCCATTAGGTATTCGAGGGCTACACCTAATCCGATCTGCTGAACGATGCCGGGCGTGCCGGCTTCGAACTTGTGAGGAGGATCGTTCCAGGTCACCGTATCGCGCGTGACTTCGCGGATCATGTCGCCGCCGCCGATGAAGGGGCGCATCTCGGCCTGGCGTTCGCGGCGAATGTAGATCGCGCCCGACCCGGAGGGACCATAGAGCTTGTGGCCGGTGACGGGATAAAAATCGATGCCAAGTGCCTGCAGGTCGATGGGCATGTGGACCGCCGCCTGGCTGCCATCGGCGAGCACCGGCACGCCGCGCGCATGGGCCCCATCGACGATAGTGCGCAGATCCACAACCGTACCCAGCACATTCGACATATGCGTCACCGCCACGAGCTTCGTGCGCGGCGTGATCGCATCAAGTACCTTCTGCGGGTCGAGCGATCCATCGGGTTCGATCTCGACCCAAACGAGTTTCACGCCTTGGCGCTCGCGCAGGAAATGCCAGGGCACGATGTTGCCGTGGTGCTCCATCACGGTCAGCACGATCTCGTCGCCCACCTCCATTCGCGGCGCTGCCCACCCGTATGAGACCAGATTGATCCCCTCGGTCGTGCCAGAGGTGAAGATGATCTCGTCTTCGTGGGCAGCATTCAGGAAGCGGCGGATCGTGCCCCGCACGGCCTCGTACTTCTCGGTCGCGAGGTTCGAGAGATAGTGCAGGCCACGATGCACGTTCGCGTACTCGTGCGAGTAGGCCTGCGTGACCGCGTCGATCACCGCCTGAGGCTTCTGCGCAGATGCGCCATTGTCGAGATAGACCAGGGGGCGTCCGTGCACCTGGCGCGACAGGATGGGAAAGTCGCGGCGGACAGATTCCACGTCAAACATCTTGCATCCCCGGCATCTCGAAGCCTAACATGATCAAGATCAAGGAAAACACAAAGGCCGCGATAAAGAGCGTGCCGAGGGTCGCCAGCAAGACACTCAGGCGCGACTTGAACCCGTGCAGCGCGCAAATGAACCCGCTGAGCAACCAGAAAAACAAGGCGACCGAGGCGACCATCACCAAGCTCGCGAAGGGCGGCAGAATCATCAGCACGACCAGCTGCACCGCCTGAAGGCCCAGCATGATGACCTGCAACCAACCCACCAGAAGCAACGCATCCTCGAACGTGCCTTGGCCGCCGAACATCCGACCGACGCCGGAGACGAGGGCCACGGCGGCCAGGTTCATTGCGCCTTGAAGCATTGCCGCGGTGATAGGTGTCGGCAAACCTTCCTCCGCGCCGCTCATGAGGGGCAGCAGATAGGCCATGACCGTCCCTAACGCGACGACGATCGCCAGGAGCATCCATCGCGCGGCGATGGGCGGGTTGAGCGCGATGACGGCGCTCGCCCCCTTCTCGGGATCGGTAACAGACAAGCGCACCAGCGACGAAAGGTTCAAGGTATCAGTCATGTCGCTTTCCTAAGTCGCAGCACGGCCGGCTTCAAGCGCCGCCCGCAGCCCGGCGGCCAGGATGATCAGAAATGCCGCCAGAACACCCAGACCGAAGAGTTGCGGCACCGGACTGCCTGATCCGAAGACGCTGGTAAGCGCCGATTGCATCAGCATCAACGGGCTCACCGCCAGCATCGCCCAAAAAAGCGCTAGCCGCGCGCCGAAGGCGCTTATTGGGCCGAAGGGTCTCAGGAAGAGCCAGATCACCAAGGCCAGACCGTAGGAGATGAGTGGCAGGACAAAGAGAACCGCGACAAGCGCGCCACCGCGCCAGGCATCGATCGGCACATCTGTCGCTTCAGCCGTTCGTGTCATCGCAGGCCATTGCGCGATGAAGATCAGAAAACACGCAAGCATGAGATACATGAGCGCACGATCTTCACGCTGGCCCGCTGACAGATGACGGCCGAGCACCCTGCGCGGGGCGCGATAGCTGCGCAGGATGTCGGCACTCAACGACACGACACGCCCCTATTGGTGGCGACTGATCCAGCCGCGAAGCCGCTCGCGGATCTCGTCGGCAAGATCCTCACGCGCGATTTCTTCCAGCGCCTCGGCCAAGAAGGCAAGAACCAACAGGCCCTTGGCGGTTTCTTCCGAAAGACCGCGTGCGCGCAGGTAGAAGAGGTGGTCGGGATCGATTTCGCCCGAGGTTGAGCCATGCGAGCATTTCACGTCATCAGCGTAGATTTCCAGCTCAGGCTTGGCAAGAAACTGGCTGGTCTCATTGAGAAGAAGCGCCTGACTGATCTGGTAGCCATCGGTCAACTGCGCCGCCTGGTGTACCAGGATCTTTCCCTGAAAGACGCCGACCGCACCGTTGCGAAGCACCTTCTTGAAGACCTGCCGACTCTCGCACTCCGGCGCGGCGTGGGTCACGAAGACCGTGTCGTCATGAAGAAACTTGCCGTCCCCCATGGCGGCACCGGCAACATGGGCCGAAGCGCCCTTGCCGTTGAGCCAAACGACGGACTCGTTGCGCGTGAGCGCTCCGTTTGCCGTGAGCGTGAACGATTTGAGGACGCTGCTTTGGCCCAGGCGTGCGAACAGGTGCGTGATCGCGCGCCGCTCGTGATCGCGCCCCTGCGCCCGGACGTGATGGAACGCGGCATTATCGGCGACGCAGGCTTCAGTCACGGTGCTGAGGCGCGCGGCGCCCGGACCGTTTTCGAGGAGCGTCAACTCCGCGCCAGCTTCGACCTTGATCAGGTGGTGCAGCACCATCTCGGCACTCGGGTCACGGCGCAGGTAGGTAAGCGACACCGGGCGCGAAACGCGTCCAGTGACCCGGATGACGATACCGTCGGTCGCAATCGCCGTGTTCAACGTCGCCAGGGGGCGTTTGACCGGATCCTGCCCCGCGGCTTCAAGGGTGCCGTAAAGATCGCGCGCCCAATGGATGTCGCGGGACCCGACCTCTGACAGGCGCGCGATCTCCAGGCCTTCTG
>SLKW01000419.1 GCA_007134405.1 Paracoccaceae bacterium | reverse complement strand
TGCGCGAGGCCGCGCGCGAGATCGACGTGGCGATGGCCGGGCGCGACGCGATGGAGCAGGAGATCGCGCGGCGCTTCCCGCAGGCAGAGTACCGCGATACCTGGGTCTGGTTTCAGTCCGGAATCAACACCGACGGGGCGCACAACCCGGTGACGGCGCGGGCGCTGGAGGTCGGCGACATCCTCAGCCTCAACACCTTCCCCATGATCTCGGGCTACTACACCGCGCTCGAGCGGACGATGTTCCTGCGCGAGGTCGATGCGGCGTCGCTCGTCATCTGGGAGGCGAATGTCGCGGCGCATGAATACGGGATGCGCCTGCTGAAGCCGGGGGTCAGCTGCGCCGAGGTGACGGCGAAGATCAACGTCTTCCTCGCCGAGCGCGACCTGCTGCAGTATCGCAGCTTCGGCTACGGCCATTCCTTCGGCATCCTCAGCCACTACTATGGGCGCGAGGCGGGGCTGGAGCTGCGCGAGGATATCGAGACGGTGCTCGAGCCGGGGATGGTGATCTCGATGGAGCCAATGCTGACCGTCCCCGAGGACCGGCCCGGCGCCGGCGGCTACCGCGAGCACGATATCCTGATCGTGACCGAGACAGGCGCAGAGAATATCACGGGCTACCCCTACGGCCCCGAGTTCAATGTTGTCGGCTAGTCATCTGAAGTCGCGTGTCATGGTTTCGGGGGGTGCCCGCCTTGGGCCGGCGCATCGAAGATGCTTGTCCCTCGCCGGGCCGCGCTCACGCCTGCGGCGTGAGCCTGGGGGCTGCGACCGAAGTCGGTTGACCACATTCGCGGGCGGCCGCACCCGGTGCGACAGGGCTCCGGCTGCGCCGCCCTTCGTTTCCAGGGCCTGCGCTTAGCCGTTGTTTAGCCGCTCCAGCCGGGCGCGCACGCTCGCGCCGTGCGCTTGCAGTCCCTCGGCTTGCGCGAGTCTCTCCGCGGCCGGTCCAATCGCCGCCAGGGCGCCCGGGGTCATTCGGGCGATCGTCGTGCGCTTCATGAAATCGAGCACCGAGAGCCCTGAGGAGAACCGCGCCGAGCGCGCCGTCGGCAGCACATGGTTCGGCCCGCCGACGTAGTCGCCGATCGCCTCGGGCGTCCAGTGGCCCAGAAAGACCGCACCGGCATGCCGGATCTTTGCCAGCACCGCCTCGGGATCGTCGGTGCAAAGCTCCAGATGCTCCGGCGCGATGCGGTCACTCAGTGCGGCGGCCTCGTCAAGATCGCGCGCGACGATCACGGCACCATGTCTCTGCCAGCTTTCGCCCGCGATGGCGCGACGCGCGAGCGCGGTCAGCTGTCGCTCCACCGCGGCCGTCACCGCTTGCGCCTCGGTCTCGGAGGTAGTGATCAGGATTGCCTGCGCACTCTCGTCGTGCTCGGCCTGGCTGAGAAGGTCGAGCGCGATCCAGTCCGGATCGCCCGTCCCGTCGCCGATCACCAGGATCTCGGAGGGCCCCGCGATCATGTCGATACCCACGCGCCCGAAGACCCGCCGCTTGGCCGCCGCCACCCAGGCGTTGCCCGGTCCGGTGATCTTGTCCACGGGCGCCACGCTTTCGGTCCCGTAGGCCAGCGCCGCAATCGCCTGCGCCCCGCCGATCCGGTAGATGGTCTCGATCCCCGTCAGCCGGGCGGCGAGCACGACCAGCGGGTTGATCCGCCCTTCGGGCATGGGCGCGCAGATCGCCAATCGCTCGACACCCGCGACCTGCGCCGGGATCGCGTTCATCAGGACCGAGGAAGGGTAGCTTGCCAGCCCCCCCGGCACGTAGAGCCCCGCCGAGGCAACCGGACCCCAGCGCCAGCCGAGGGTCGCGCCCTCAGGGTCGGTCCAGCGCGCGTCTTCGGGCCGTTGGCGGACGTGGTAGGCGCGAATGCGCTCCGCCGCGATTTCCAGGGCCGAGCGGTCCTCGGGCGCGACCTGGGCGCAGGCGGCATCGATCTCGGCCGGCGACAGGGCCAGTGTCTCGGGGCGCAGGTCCAGCCGGTCGAAACGCGCCGTCAACTCGATCAGCGCGGCATCCCCGCGCGTCCGCACGTCGGCGATGATCGCGGTTACCGCATCGTCGACCTCTTGCGCGTCTTCGCGCTTGGCGCCAAGCAGCGCTGCAAAGGCGGCTTCGAACCCCGCCTCGCGGGTGGAAAGCATGAGCGGCATGGTCTGTCCTTCAGTCGGTCCGGTGCGCGGGGGCGCGGCCCGATGGCGCCGCGTAGGGGCGGGTCACATCGCAAAGCTGTACCTCCAGGCACTCCACGTCGAGAGCGATCGCCCCGTCGCCCGAAAAGACGAGCGTGACCCGGCCAGGGCCCGCCGGGGCGTCCGGCGCGACGCTCTCCGCCTCCGGCGCGGGTTCCCAGCTCAGCGACAGCAGCGACAAGACCGTGTCCGCGTCGCGCCCCTCGAGCCCCTGATGGCGCGCCGTGCGAACATCGGCGAAATCGAGCAGGGCGCGCACGCGTTCGAAATCCTGGCCCTGGGCGACGGCTCCCCGCTGGTCCTCCCAACGGAAACGATTGACGAGAAGCGTGAACCGCCGCCGCCGCGAATCGAACCGCAGGTCGACGCCGGTCAGCACCGCATCCTGCACGAGGGCCGAGATCACCTTGAGATCCTCGGCATCGCGCGCAATCAGCCGCAACGGACGCTCGCGCCCCTCCTCGAAGGTCGCGTCACTCATCGTTCGGTCTCTCCTGCACTGCGGCCGGGTGATCGCTGCCCGCCGGATCCGCCCCCTGCGACCGGGCGCGCGCCTGCGCCTTGCGCCGCGCGAGGTTTGCGCGGAGCGCGGCCTTGAGCCGCGCGGCGCGGGCATCCGCGGCGGTGCCGTCCCGGTCGCCGGGTGTCTTGCGTTTCGGCGTCTTTGGATCGGTCCCCGTCATGCCCAAGGTCTTAACGCAGCAACGGCAGAGCGTCCAGATAACGCTTGCGCCCATGATCGTTTGCGTCTATCTCGCCGCCACAAGCGGCTGCCGTAGCTCAGTGGTAGAGCACTCCCTTGGTAAGGGAGAGGCCGTGAGTTCAATCCTCACCGGCAGCACCAGATCATCCTGTGCAAATGTCTGTCGCATCTGACTGGCCGTTGACTGGCCGTGCGCGGCTCGGTCCACCGTCTCGTGCCACCCGTTCGATGACCCGACTTTCCGATCCGAGGCCGGCCTGCGCGGATGGTTGACGAAAGCTGAACGCAGCGCGCGCAGGGGGCTGGATGGGCTCCGGCTGGTGGAAGAGTAAGTGGCTGATATTGCATGTATTATGCCTGCCGGCATGTGTATGGCAAGCGGGTGGCAGGCGGGTGGCAGGCGGGTGGCAGTTTGCCGGCGCTTCGCGCGGTCTAGGCGGTTTGCAAGGCCCGCCGTCGGGGCGGGCAAAGTGCTGTGCGCCGGAAATGGGCTTTGCCGACACCGGTCAGGCCGGTGCCGGCGGATTGACTTGCAGGCCGGGAAATCGGCAGGTGCGACGGCAAATATGTCGCGGCACGATAATCGGATGTTTATCGGTTGGCGCCCAGTCTGGCGCTACGACGCCTCCGACGGAACGCAGGAAAACGGGGATCGGGAATGGGGCAGGTCTCGGTCATCGAGCAGGCGATCAAGAGCGCCGAGAGCGGGACACGGACTTCCGATGCGCAGGTGACCGATATTCTGCGGGGCGCTGGCGAAAGCGGCGCGGCGCCGCCGCGCTACGCGCAACTGCTGTCCGCGGCCCAGGCTCTTCTGACCGGCGATGCCGACCTTGCCTTGATCGGCGGGTGGAAGTCGCCCCGTATGCAAGCTGGGGTTCCTGGATCGAAGGCGTGCCTTTCTCCCACGTGCTGCTGCTGAACGACGGCGTGCTCGTTGATCTGGCTCCCTGTCGGACCGAGGCGGATTTCGTCCGCAATTACCGGTGTTCGCCCGATCAGTTCATGGACCTGACCCGCCGCGTCATCAAGACCCGCGGTGAAATCCACTTCAACATCCGCGACTACGATCCCACCCGCCCGGAAAGCCTGGAGGGGTATCGCTGCGGCTCGGGCGTCAGCGCGCCGCGTCGTGGATGGCGAGCCGCAGATCGTCGATGGCCGCGACATAGACGGCGAGCGGCTCTGCAAGCGGCGGGACCGCGGCGGCCAGATCCGGTGCCCAGACATAGGCCGCGGCGGCCATCACCGAGAGCGTGAACGACACCGCGAGCCCGGCGGCAAAGCCGCCGCGCGACCGGGGCTGCGAGGGGCGGTGGATGACGGTCGCTTCCCCTTGCGCGCCGTGCGGGTGCAGGGTCGGGCTGACCTCGTCGATTTCGGGCAGAAGCGCGCGCCGCGGCGTGGCGGGTTCGTGCGCCGCAGGCTCTTTCGCCGGTTCTGCCTTGGCCGGTTCCGCCGTCGCCGGTTCGCGGCGCGGCGCGGGCTCGCCCGGCGCGCTTCGGCCGCGGCGGCGTTGTTCCATCTCGCGCGCGGCTTCCTCGCGCAGGATCTGCAGGACGGCGGGATCGGTGGGCCGCGCCTGCGGCGCGTCGGCACGACCGGAGGGCGTCTGGGATTCGTCGGCGCGCGCCGCCTCGGGGACTGTTGCGGCGGACCGGTCCGCAGCGCCGGCTTGGCCGACAGGCGCGGCATCGCCTGACGCCGGCCGGTGAAACCAGCGATGCGCGCAGGCCGAACACTGGACTTCGCGCCCGGAGGCGGGCACCGCGGTGTCGGCGACCTCGTAAACCGCATCGCAATTCGGGCAGACCAGCCGCATCGCGTCTCCATTCGCATGAGCCCGCGTCCGCAGGGCCATTGGCGCGGACCGCGAGGTGTTGTAGCAAGCCACCGGGCCGGTTCCAAGGCCCGCGAGGGGGCCGGCGGCGAGAGTTGAGGCGCGCGATGGTAAACTGGTCAACGACATCTTTCGCACGCGCTCCGGCGTCACGGGCGGCGCGCTGATGGCCTATGCGTGGCGATGGACGCGCTCGCTTCTGTTCGCGGGGCAGGCCTATGCGATGATGGCGCTGATGGCGGTCTTCTTCACGCCCTGGGCGATGGTCGACCGGCGCGGCGCGTTCGCGGGGGTGCATACCTGGTGCCGCTACGTGCGCTGGACCGCGCGCTGGATGATCGGCCTGCATTCCGAGGTGCGCGGCGAAGTGCCCACCGGCGAGGTGATGATCGCCGCCAAGCATCAGAGCTTTTTCGACATCATCATCCTGGTCAGCGAATTGCCGCGCCCGAAATTCGTGATGAAGCAGGAGCTCAACCGCGCGCCCATCCTGGGCTGGTACGCGCGCCGGATCGGTTGCGTGCCGGTCGATCGCGGCCGGCGCGGGCGGGCGATCCGCGACATGCTGGCGCGCGTGAAGTCCGGCGAGCAGGAGCCGGGGCAACTGATCATCTATCCGCAGGGCACCCGCGTCGAACCGGGCGCGAAACGCGACTACAAGGTCGGCACCGGCGCGCTCTATCAGGAGATGGACACGCGCTGCATCCCGGTCGCCTGCAACGTCGGCGTCTTCTGGCCGCGGCGGCGCATCTACCGCGCGCCCGGCACCGCGGTGGTCGAGTTCCTGGAACCGATCCCGCCGGGCCTGCCCCTGCGCGCGTTCATGGCCCAGCTTGAAGACGCGGTCGAGGGGGGCTCGGACCGGCTGATGGCCGAGGCGGGATTCGAGCTGCCGGCGCCCGCATCGGCTGCGGAGCCGGGGCCAAAGAGCTGAACCGGCCGACGGTCCGCTGGCGGACCATCACGCAAGCGCATGATATAATACCAGCGGCGCGAGGCTTTGACTCGGCGGGCGATTCCCATTTTGGCCAGCGTGTGATTCACTCCTTCGAGGCAGGGAGGATCATCATGGCGGTGGA
>SLKW01000104.1 GCA_007134405.1 Paracoccaceae bacterium | reverse complement strand
GCTGGTCGAAGGCTTCGACGAGGCCGACCCCCAGACCTGGGGCAACCCGGGCCGCAACGACCCGTGCCCCTGCGGTTCGGGCAAGAAGTTCAAGCACTGCCACGGCCGGCTGGGCTGAGGCTGAGGCGTCGGCCGGGCTGATTGAGCGCGGCCGGGATTACTCGGCCCCGTAGCGCCTCGGCCAGGTGAGAGCGGCTCGGTGGCCAAAGGCCATCAAATGGCAATGGGCTTTTCGGCCAAGCCAGACGCCGATACCGACGCCGACCGCATTTGCAACGGCGTCCAGAAATTCGGCGGTGCGATTGAAATGCGGCTGGATGAGTTCGAGCGCGCCGCCATAGGCGATGGCCAGCGGCACCAGCCAGATCCAGCGGTGCGGGCCGGTCGCGATGACCGGAAAGGCCAACCCGGCATAGGCGATCATATGGTAGAATTTGCTGATCGAAAAGGGATTGGGCGGTATCGGTTTCTCAGCCGGCCAAAGCGACAAAACGGTGATGAGGACCGCCGCCGCCGCGCCCGCCAGCAAGCCGATCTGCGGAAGCCAGCGCCATGCGGCCTTGATTACGACGGGGCTGCGGTTGGGACTTCGTGTTGGCTCGCATTCTGACATACGCCCAGCTACCGCAGGCCGCAGTTCATGGCCAGCAGCTTTCGTTTCAGACCGGTTCGGGAAGGCGCAGCACCGCCGAAAGCCGGCCCATCGCGCGTTCCTCCAGCTGGCGCACGCGCTCCTTAGAGATGCCCATCGCGTTGCCCAGCTCGCTCAGCGTCGCGGGGTCTTCCGCCAGATGCCGCGCGGCGACGATGCGCTGCTCGCGCGGGGGAAGGGTGGCCACCGCTTCGTAGAGCGCGCGCCGCCGCTGCGTCATCTCGATGCGGTCCAGCACCGCCGTCTCGGTTTCGGCGTCCTCGTCCTCGATCGTCTCGACCCAGGAGCGCCCCTCCTCGTCGCTCGATTGCGGCGCGTCGAGCGACAGGTCCGGCCCCGCCATCCGGCCCATCATCGCCTCGACCTGATCCTCGGGGACCTGCAGCCGCTCGGCCAGCCGCCGCGCCATCGGCACGTCCGAGGCCCCCAGCGCCTCCTGCTGCTGCACCGCGCGGCGCAGATGGAAGAACAGCTTCTTCTGGTTGGCGTTCGTCGCCGTGCGCACCATCGACCAGTTGCGCATCACGTAATCCTGCATCGAGGCGCGGATCCACCAGGCGGCATAGGTCGAGAACCGCGCCCCGTTGCCGGGATCGAACTTCTCGGCGGCGCGCATCAGGCCCAGATTGCCCTGCTGGATCAGGTCGTCATAGGGCACGTCGTAGCGCTTGAACCGCCCGGCGAAGGACACCGCCAGCCGCGCATAGGCGGTGATCAGCCGGTGCAGCGCCGCCTCGTCGCCGCGCTCGCGCCAGGCCAGTGCCAGCCGTGTCTCGGTCTCCGCGTCGAGGATCTCCTCGGCCATCGAGGCGCGCACGAAACGCCTCGTATGCGGGTCATGCGCACCCATGTCTTCACCCCCTTGGCCCGCCCGCCGGTTTGACCGTCTCCGGCATCTTGTATCGGGCGGATATCATATAATGTCGAAACGCTACTAACTGCCGCCGGGCTTGTCAAGCGGCCGCGCCGGGCTTACCTCCGCCGCATGACCGACGCCGCGCGCATATCCGGCGCTTCCAGCGACGCCAAGCTAAACGCCGCCACGCCGGCAAGCGAGGTGGCCGAGCAGCTCGTGCATCTTGCCCGCCTCGTGCATGGCGGCGCGCGCGACGACGGGCTGACCCCGGCGCAATGGACCGCGCTGCGCTACTTCGCCCGCGCCAACCGTTTCTCGCGCACCCCCTCGGCCTTTTCCGACTTCCACGCCACCACCCGCGGCACCGCCTCGCAGACGGTGAAATCCCTCGTCGCGCTGGGCCTGCTGGAACGGCGGCCGAACGAACAGGACGGCCGCTCGGCGCTGATCGAGGTGACGCAGGCGGGCCGCGACAAGCTCGCCCAGGACCCGATCGAATCGCTGGCCGACCTGATCGCGGCCCTGCCCCCGGCCGAGCGGCAGGCCTTCTCGGCCGCGCTGACCCGCCTGACCGGCAGCATGGCCCGGCTGCGCGCCTCGCCGGTTTTCGGCAATTGCGTCGATTGCGGCCATTGCGACACCTCGGTTGCCGGTCCCGCCTATTGCCGCTGCACGCAGACGCTGCTCGTCGATGCCGAGATGCGCGCGCTCTGCGCCGATTTCGCCCCCGCCGCCCCGCGCTAGCCCCGCGCCCACCCCGCCGCAGCGGCGGGCCGGAACCCGGCGCAGCTCCGCCCGGCGCGCCGCCCGGCCTTGACCTTTCCGGCCCGTGCCCCCTTATCTGCACCTGAAAGCAACACCAACGACGGGGGAACCACATGTCTTTCACGCTTCCCGATCTGCCCTATGCGCATGATGCGCTGGCCAGCCTCGGCATGAGCCGCGAAACGCTGGAATACCACCACGACATTCACCACAAGGCCTATGTCGACAACGGCAGCAAGGCGATTTCCGGCACCGAATGGGAGGGCCGGAACCTCGAGGAGATCATCCGCGGCAACTACCAGTCCGGCGCCGTGGCGCAGAACGGCATCTTCAACAACGCCAGCCAGCACTGGAACCACAACCAGTTCTGGGAATGGATGGCCCCCGGCGACAACAAGAAGATGCCGGGCGAGCTTGAAAAGGCCTTGGCCGACTCCTTCGGCTCGGTCGAGGAGTTCAGGAAGGAATTCGCCGCCGCCGGCGCCGGCCAGTTCGGCTCGGGCTGGTGCTGGCTGGTCAAGGACACCGACGGCAAGCTGAAGGTCACCAAGACCGAAAACGGCGTCAACCCGCTTTGCTTCAACCAGACCGCGCTTCTCGGCTGCGACGTGTGGGAGCACAGCTACTACATCGACTTCCGCAACAAGCGCCCGGCCTATCTGGAGAATTTCCTGGAGAAGCTGGTCAATTGGGAAGCGGTCGCCGCGCGTCTGTGACGCAGGACGCGACGGGCCGCGCGTCCGTCGCGCCCGCGAACGCCGCCCCGGTGCGGGCGTTCGCGCGACTTCTCGGGGCCATTGCGGCGGTCGCCCTGGCGGCCGCCGCCTTGCGTTTCCTGTCCGCCCCGGCCGCGGCGCTGATCTGCGCCGGAATGGGCCTTCTTGTCGCGCTGCCCGGCGCGGCCGAGGCCGCTGTCCGGCGCGGTCATGACCTGCGCCGCTATACCGAGCACAGCCTGCTGCGCCGGCTCCGCCAGGGCGGCGCTTGGCGCGTGCTCTGGCGCGGCGCTCTCGGCGCCATGCTGGCCGCGCTCCTGCTCGTGCGGCTGTCCGCGGGCGGTCCGGGCGTCTGGCTGGCGACGGTTGCGGCGGTCCCGGCGGTGCTCCTGGCGATGGGCGCGCTGCACGCCGTCGCGGCGCGGGAAATGGTGCGCGTTCACCGCGCCGCCACGCAGCGGCGGCTCGCGCAGGGCCTTGCCGCCGCTGCGGTCCTTGTCCTGTCGGCCCTCGTCGGTCTCGCGCAGGGGCTGCCCGACCCCGCCGCCGCGCCGCCTGCGGCCAGCGCCCTCGTGCAACAGCTTTTCGAACTGCATCGCCTCTGGGCCGGGACCGAGGCCTGGCTCTGGTCCGAGGCCGCCGCGCTCGGCCTTCTGCCGCCCTGGCTTGCCGCTGCGCTCGCCGCGACGGCGACGGGCGCGACCGGCTGGGTGGCCGCGGCCCTGACGCTTGCGGTTCTCATGCCCGCCGACGACCGCCGCCGCGCCGTCGCGCGGGCCTCCGACAGCCCGACTCCGCCGCCGCCATCGCCCGTCGCGCTGGGCGCGGTGGCGCTTCTGGCGCTGGGCGCCGTCGCCGGCGCGCAGTGGCTCGAAGGACGCCTCTCCGTCCTGCCCGTGGCAGAGCGCCCGGTCGCCCGCGTCCAGACCGCGGCCGAGGCGATCGGCGGTGTCTATTTCCGCCCCGGCACCCATGCCGAGCTTGCCGCCGCCCGCGACCGGACCCGCGCGCTCGATGCAGGCGGCCGGGCCGACATCGCTGCGCAGGTCGATGCGGGCTTCGACGCGATGATCGGCAATGTCGATACCTTCCTCGATGCCTATTACAGCCTGCCCGCCGAATACCTGCGCCTCGTGGACATGGGTCTCGGCTGGGCCTCGGGGGAGGGGGCCGAACGGCTGGAACGCCGGCTCGACGAAGGCCTGCGCACGGCGCTCGACGCCGAAACCCACCTCGCCCCGGTCCTCGACCGCGTCGCGCAACTGACGGAAGAGGTGGCGGCGAGCGACCGGCAGGCCGAGGCGCTGATCGAGTCGCGCCGCCTCTCCGGCATCAACCCCGGCCTCCTGCGGATCGAGGCCGCGTTCGACAATTTCCCGCCCCGCCCGGTCCTGCCCTCGGACGGGTTGACGACGACACTGGAAACCCGCCTCGGCGCCAGCGCGGCGACCGGCACGGTCGCCGGCTGGATCGCGCACCGGATCATCCGCCGCCTCGCGGCCCGCGGCGTCATCCGCATCGCCGCGCGCGGCCTCCTGGCCACCGTCCCGCTGGTTGGCGCCGCCGCGGCCGTCGGCGCCGACCAGGCCATGCTGATGGCCGAGGAACACCGCAACCGCGACGCGTTCCGCGCCCAGATCGTCGCCGCCATCGAGGCGCAGCGCGCCGAACTTCACCAACTGCTCGACTGATCGCCGCCCCGTCGCGCCCCGCGCCCTGCGAGGCGCGCACCAGGCCCCCGGCGGCCATTCGTGCCGCGCGAGTCCTACGCGAGTCCTACGCGAGGCCTACGCGAGTCCCACGCCTGTCCTACGCGTGTCATACGCTTGTCATACGCTTGGTGTACACATGTCATACGCCTTGTGACACGCCGTGCGGCCGCCCGGGGATGCCCCGACCGCCCCGCCATCCGCCGCCCCGCAGCCCCCCGATCCCGCCGCGAGGGGAGTGGCGCGCGCCCCCGCCGCCCGCTATAACCCGCCCGCAAAAGGCAAGCGGCGGGACCTGCATGACGCTCCATTTCGTGAACGCACGGCTGATCGACCCCGAGGCGCAGACCGACGCGCCGGGCACCCTGACGGTCGCGAAGGGCCGCATCGCCGCCCGCGATGGCGAGCCGCCAAAAGGCGCAGAAGTCATTGATTGTGAAGGAAAATGCCTCGCTCCCGGCCTTGTCGACTGGGGCGTTCAGGTGGGCGAACCCGGCGCGCGCCACCGCGAAAGCTTCCGCTCGGCGGGCCTCGCGGCGGCGGCGGGCGGCGTCACCACGATCATCGCCCGCCCCGACACAACGCCGGCCATCGACACGCCCGAAAGCCTCGAATTCGTCCGCCGCCGCGCCGCCGCCGAAACCCCCGTCAACATCCGCCACATGGCCGCCCTGACCCGCGGCCGCGACGGCCGCGAGATGGTCGAACTCGGCTTCCTCCTCGACGCCGGCGCCCTCGCCTTCACCGACACCGACCGCGTCGTCCACGACACCCGCGTCCTCTCCCGCTGCCTCACCTACGCCCGCGGCCTCGGTGCCTTGGTCGTCGGCCACCCGCAGGACCCCGGCCTCAGCGCCGGCGCCGCCGCGACTTCCGGAAAATTCACTAGCCTCAAGGGCTTGCCCGGCGTCTCGCCGATGGCGGAGCGCATGGGCTTCGACCGCGACATGGCGCTGGTCGAGATGACCGGCGCCCGCTACCACGCCGACCAGATCACCTGCGCACGCACCCTGCCGGCGCTCGAACGCGCCAAGGGCAACGGCTTCGATGTCACCGCCGGGGTTTCCATCCACCACCTGACGCTCAACGAATTCGACCTCGGCGATTACCGCACCTTCTTCAAGCTCACTCCGCCGCTGCGCGCCGAG
>SLKW01000224.1 GCA_007134405.1 Paracoccaceae bacterium | reverse complement strand
TGGCCGAGGCTGAGGCGATGTCCGAGGCCGAACAGCGACGGCTTGCACTTCTGAACGAACAAGTCGCCCAATTGCGCAGCCAGGTCGCAAGCCTGCAAGATCTACTGGGGGAGGCGCGTTCGCGCGAGGCCGAAGCGCAGGTGCAGATCGAAAGCCTGGGAACCGAGTTGAATGCCGCCCTCGCCCGAGTAGCGTTCGAACAGGTCCAGCTTGCCGAGGAGCAGCGCCGCCGAGCCGAGTTGGAAGAAGCAGAGCGCTTGCGGCTTGAAGAAGAAGCGCGGCAGCTTGAACGTTACCGGTCCGAGTTTTTCGGCCAGATGCGCGAGATCCTTGCGGATCGCGAAGGTGTACGCATTGTCGGCGATCGCTTCGTCTTTTCCTCGGAGGTTTTGTTCGAACTCGGCTCTGCGACCTTGGCAGCGGAGGGTCGATCGCAAATTGCCAATGTCGTGGCGATCCTGTCAGAAGTTGCACGGGTCATCCCCGACCAGATCGACTGGATTCTGCGCATAGACGGTCATACCGACGACGTTCCGATCGCCCCGGGCGGCCGTTGGTCGAACAACTGGGAATTGAGCCAAGCGCGGGCGTTGTCAGTCGTCCTCTATATGATAGAAGAGCTCGACTTTCCGCCGGATAGGTTGGCTGCCACCGGTTTCGGGGAGTACCGCCCCGTCGCACCGGGCCAGAGTCCCGCAGCCCGCGCTCAGAACCGTCGCATTGAGTTGAAGCTGACGGAGCGTTGAGCAAAACGACCGCCGCGGGTTTCGCGGCGGTCGAAATCAAAAAGTTGCTTGCGGTCAGTCCGCGGTCAGCAGAGGCGGTCGGCTGCCACTGATGCGCGGCTTGTCCGACTCTTCGATTTGCAACTCGATCTTGCCGTCGCGCACCACGACCCGGACGACACCGCCCTTGACCAGGCGGCCGAAGAGAAGTTCTTCCGCGAGAGGCTTTTTAACGTTCTCCTGGATAACACGCGCCAGCGGGCGGGCACCCATCTTGTCGTCGTAGCCCTTCTCACCAAGCCATGCGGCAGCCTCTTCCGACAACTCGAAAGTCACGTTGCGATCCATCAACTGAGCTTCCAGTTGCAGGACGAACTTTTCCACAACACGCATGATCGTTTCCTTGCCAAGCGGCGCGAAGCTGATCACCGCATCGAGGCGATTGCGGAATTCGGGGGTGAAGGTACGTTCGATAGCGGCGGTATCTTCGCCTTCGCGCCGCTCGCGGCCGAACCCGATAGCCGATTTCGCCAGTTCACTGGCACCGGCGTTCGAGGTCATGATCAGGATTACGTTGCGGAAATCGACCTGCCGTCCGTTGTGGTCGGTGAGCTTGCCGTGATCCATGACCTGCAGAAGGATGTTGTAGACGTCCGGATGCGCTTTTTCGATCTCATCCAAGAGCAAGACGCAGTGCGGATGCTGATCGACACCGTCTGTGAGCAGCCCACCCTGATCAAAGCCGACATAGCCTGGGGGCGCGCCGATCAGCCGGCTGACTGCATGCTTCTCCATGTATTCCGACATGTCGAAGCGCAACAGTTCTACCCCCAGCGTCGTTGCCAATTGCTTGGCGACCTCGGTCTTGCCGACGCCGGTCGGACCGGCGAAGAGATAGTTGCCGATGGGCTTTTCGGGCTCGCGCAGACCGGCGCGTGCCAGCTTGATCGCCGAGGACAGCGCCACGATGGCGCTTTCCTGGCCGAAAACCACGCGCTTGAGCGTCGTTTCCAGATCACGCAGCACTTCGGCATCGTCCTTTGAGACGTTTTTCGGCGGGATGCGGGCGATTTTGGCGACCACCGCCTCGATCTCTTTGGGCGAGATCGTCTTGCGCCGCTTGGCGACTGGCAGAAGGTGTTGTGCCGCACCCGCCTCGTCGATGACGTCGATCGCCTTGTCGGGCAGCTTGCGATCGTTGATGTAGCGCGCCGACAACTCCACAGCGATCTTGATTGCATCGTTTGTATAACGCAACTCGTGGTGCTTCTCGAAATACGGCTTGAGCCCCATCAGGATCTTGATCGAATCCTCAACCGAGGGCTCATTCACGTCGATCTTCTGGAAGCGCCGGGAAAGCGCGCGATCTTTCTCGAAGTGTTGGCGAAACTCCTTGTAGGTGGTTGAACCCATGCACCGGAGCTTGCCGCCCTGGAGGGCGGGTTTCAGCAGGTTCGATGCATCCATCGCGCCTCCGGATGTGGCGCCGGCACCGATGACGGTGTGGATCTCATCGATGAACAGCACCGCGTCAGGATGCTCTTCAAGTTCCTTCATGACCGATTTCAACCGTTCCTCGAAATCGCCGCGATAGCGCGTGCCGGCTAGCAGCGCACCCATGTCGAGCGAGTAAATCGTGGACTTTGAGAGGATCTCGGGCGTCTCGCCATCGACGATCTTTTTCGCCAGACCTTCGGCTATGGCAGTCTTGCCGACGCCCGGATCTCCGACCAGGAGCGGGTTATTCTTCCGCCGGCGGCAGAGCACCTGAATGCAGCGCTCGACCTCGTGCGCGCGTCCGATCAATGGGTCAACGTCACCCTTGACCGCCTTGGCGTTCAGATCCACGCAGAATTTGGCCAGCGCCGAATCCTTGGGTTCGCCCTTCTGCGCGTTTCCGGATTCTGCCTGCGGTTCCTCTGCACCGGAAACGGGCCGGCTTTCCGAGAAGCTGGGATTCTTGGCAACACCATGCGCGATGAAATTGACCGCGTCGTAACGGGTCATGTCCTGCTCCTGCAGGAAGTACGCCGCGTTGGACTCGCGTTCGGCGAAGATCGCTACGAGAACGTTGGCGCCGGTAACTTCGTTGCGGCCGGAACTCTGGACATGGATCGCCGCGCGCTGGATCACGCGCTGAAAAGCCGCCGTCGGCACCGCCTCAGAGCCTTCGACATCAGTGACCAGTGTCGAGAGGTCGTCTTCGATGAAGTCCTGCAGTGTCTTGCGCAACTCGTCCAGATCGACGTTGCAGGCCTGCATGACACGTGCCGCGTCTGGCTCGTCAAGAAGTGCGAGCAACAGGTGTTCCAGCGTCGCAAGCTCATGCCGGCGGGTGTTCGCCAGCGCCAGCGCGCCGTGGATCGCCTGTTCTAGGGTCGAGGAAAACGATGGCACGGGTCTGCTCCTTCTTGGTGCTGCAAGGCCGTCCGCCGACGGCCCGGCTGTCAGCGCGGCACCCTGGGCCAGTCAAGATCAGCGTGGGTGCCCAAGGTTAAAGTTTGGTTTTCCGATCGTCGCTTCAAGTGAAAACCGAGTAAGGAACGGAAAAAAGCCGCTGCGGATGCGCACGAGATGGTGAGCGCCTGATCTGAGGGCATCACGCGGCATCCTTCCGTCGCCGTATTTCGGTGAACACCTCAAGCGGCGAAGCGCCGGGAATCCCGGCCGCTTCGGCCACCTGGGGCAGATGGGTGCGAAGATACGGGTTGAGCGCCTTTTCCGAGCCGAGGGTCGTCCCGGTGGTCGGCAACCCTTCGGTCGCAAGGCGCGGCAGTTCGGCCTGCCTTGCTGCGAGGGCGTCCTGCTCCGGCGCGTAGTTCGCGGCAAATGCAAGGTTCGCGGCGGCATAATCGTGCCCGCTGAAGACGCGCGTATCGTCGGGCAACTCGGCGAAGCGCGCCAGAGTGGCAAACATGTCCGCCGCGGTTCCTTCAAAAAGGCGCCCGCACCCATGAGTCATCAGACTATCGGCAGAAAACAGTGCCTGGAGATTGGGAAAGTGAAAGGCGACATGGCCGAGCGTGTGGCCGGGGGCATCGAAGACCGCACAGGTCCCATCGATGAGCTTGTCGCCAGGACTGAATGCACGATCGAGCTCTGGAAGGCGCGCCATGTCCGCGGCGTTACCCAGTACCGGCGCCGGATGCGCCTCGATGATCGATGCCAACCCATCGACGTGGTCCCAATGATGATGGGTCAGCAGGACGCGCGCCAACTGCCAGCCTGTGGCATCAAGCGCGGCAAGGATCGGCTGCGCCTCGGGTGCATCGATAAGCGTGGCCTCGTTCGTCGCCGGGTCGTGGACAAGAAAGGCGTAGTTGTCCTTCAGGCAGCGGATGATCCGGATGCGGTCGGCCATGGTCTTCCTTCCGTTTTCAATCACGGGCGCAGGTCTTCTAAAACGCGCCGGAATGAGGCAGGGTCAGTCTGGTTCATGCGTGAGCGGAGCGCAATGCATCTGGACGTTCATCTTCTGCGCGACTTTTACTATCGTACCGAACTGGGGCGTGCGGCGCAGAAGGGTGTTCGCGATCAGGTGGTTGCGCTCTGGGGGGCGGGCCGCGGCCTGACTGTCGCCGGTTACGGTTTCGCGGTGCCGTTGCTGCGGCCTTTCCTCCCGCACGCTATGCGGGTCATCGGCTTGATGCCCGGACCGCAGGGGGTGATGCATTGGCCCGCCGATGGCGCGAATCACTCCGTGCTGATCGACGAGGCCCGCTGGCCTTTGGCCAATGACAGTGTTGACCGTCTCGTGATGTTGCATGGTTTGGAGACTTCGGATCGTCCGGCGGCGCTTCTGGACGAAGCGCATCGTGTACTTGCGCCGCAGGGCAGGGCGATCATCGTCGTTCCGAGCCGGACAGGCTTCTGGGCGCGACGCGATGCGACGCCCTTCGGGTTCGGCCGGCCCTACTCGCGCCGGCAGATCGAGCGTTTGCTGACCGAATGCGCCTTCGTCCCCACAGCGCATCGCGCGGCGCTATTTTTCCCCCCATCCGAATCCAGTTACTGGATCCGCTCTGCGCGTTCGTTGGAGCGGCTCGGCGGGCGCTATGCGCCGGAGCGGCTGGGCGGTGTGCTGATGGTCGAAGCGATCCGGCGCGACGCCGCACCGACGCGTCCAGGCCTGCGGGCTGCCGCACGCCGACCCCTCGCCGTGCTGGAGGGGGTTCCGAAAGGCACGGCGAGTCCCGCCTGGCGATCTAGCGCGAACGAAGATCGCGCCGAAACAGGCTAAGCGTCAGCGCAACCCCGCGCAGAACCGCTGGATTCGTGTGCAAGCATCGCGCAGAACATCATCGGACGTGGCGTAGCTTACACGAAAATTGGGGCTCATTCCGAAAGCGGAGCCAAAGACAACGGCCACGCCCTCTTGCTCCAGAAGCGCAGTGGCGAAAGCCTCGTCATCCGAGATCCGGGTTCCGCCGAGCGAGGTCTTGCCGATGCACCGCGAGATATCCGGGTAGACATAGAACGCCCCTTCGGGCGTCGGGCATTCGACACCGTCTGCCGCGTTCAGCATCTCGACCACCAGATCGCGACGCCGCTGGAACGCCGCACGAAACTCGGGCAAGAAATCCTGCGGGCCGCTCAATGCCTCGAGCGCGGCGTACTGCGACACCGAACAGGGGTTCGACGTCGATTGCGACTGGATCGTTCCCATCGCCTTGATCAATTCAACCGGGCCGCCCGCATACCCGATCCGCCACCCGGTCATCGCGTAGGCCTTCGAGACGCCATTGCAGGTCAGGGTCCGGTCATACAGCCCGGGCTCGATCTGCGCCGGTGTGCAGAACTCGAAGTCATCGAAGACGAGGTGCTCATACATGTCGTCCGACATCACCCAGACATGCGGGTGGCGCATGAGCACATCGGTCAGCGCCTTGAGTTCATCATGTGCATACCCCGCGCCGGTCGGGTTTGAGGGCGAGTTGAAAATGAACCACTTCGTCCGCGGTGTGATCGCCGCTTCGAGCGCCTGCGCCGTCAGTTTGAAGTTCGTGTCAATCCCTGCGGGCACCACGACCGGCGTCCCGCCGGCAAGCTGCACCATGTCCGGATAACTGACCCAGTAGGGCGCCGGAACGATCACCTCGTCGCCAGGATTGAGCGTTGCCATCAGCGCGTTGTA
>SLKW01000487.1 GCA_007134405.1 Paracoccaceae bacterium | reverse complement strand
TGGCGCAGCAGCACCAGCCCCAGCCGGAAGATCGCCACCGAACCGATCACCAGGATCGGAAAGATCACCACAGACTGCGCGGCATCCGTTTGCTGTTCCGGATGCAGAAACGGGTCGTAGAGCAGATAAAGCGCGTAGACCGCCCCCAGGATCAACGCACTGCGCCGGCCCTTGCGCCGGTCGAGCGTGGCCAGCGACAGCGGGACACTGATGTTGGGCACGACCGGGAAGACGAACATCGACAGCCACCGAGCCACGAAGAACGCCATCAGCGCCACCGTCAGCGTCGAGGTGATGGCCAGGATCGTGGGGCCGGTCATGCGGCTGAAGACGATGGCCGCGTTCAGCAACGCGATCCCGGCCAGCGGCACCAGAAGCTGCGAGAGCGACAGCACGAAGGCCGCCACCTCGCGGCCGCGCAGGAGATGCGTGCTTTCGAGCAGCCGCTGCGTCAGGTTGACCATCATCGCCCGGCCATGCGTGAGCAGAAGGAGCGCGGCGATCAGCGCGGTCAGTGTGATCGGCAGGTCGGCGCGCATCTCCTCGCGCCGGGCCGGGTCCAGCCAGGCGTTCTGCACCTCGCCCAGGACGGTCAGGCTGGAGCTGATCACGGCGTCGAGGCCGACCGCCCAATTGCGGGGTTGCAGCGGGCTGGGCCAAAGACTGAGCAACGCATCGGCCTGACGCTCGCGCAGCACCCGGTCAATGGCGCGCACGATGGCATCGGCGCGGCGTTGGGCCTCGCTCGCTGCCAGATGGGGCGCCTGGCGCAACGCGAGGCGTTCGCTCAATTCGGCCCGGCGATCGGCGATTTCAGGCGCCTCGACCTCGCCCTCCTCGGGCGGCGGGCCAAGCCCGGCGATCTGCTCGCGCAGTGTCTCGATCCGTTCGCGGTGCTGGTTCTGCTCGGCGATGAACTTGCTGCGGAACGTCGTGATTTCGGCGCGCAGGTTCTCCAGGACGGTGTCGGGCGCGGTGCGGTCGGCGATCAGGGTTTCAGCGAGATCGGCGGTCGCCTCCCAGCGGGTGTAGTCGGGCCCCTCGGCCTCGCCATTGCTGTTCTGGGCAAGGGCGGGAAAGGCCAGCGCCAGCGCCAGCAGCCATGCCGCGACCAGCGACAGAAGCGTGGCTGGCGCGATGCCGTGAGACGATGAACGGGCCATCCGTGGGGCCACCCCGGTTCTGCTGCGCTCAGTCCCCGACGCGCATGTCCGGGAGATCGCGCGGGGTGCGTTCCAGAAAATGCGGTACGGGCAGTCCCTTGTCGCGCAGGAAGGCGGGGTTGAACAGCTTTGACTGATAGCGCGTGCCATAGTCGCACAGGATCGTGACGATCGTATGCCCCGGCCCCATCTCGCGCGCCATGCGGATCGCGCCGGCGATGTTGATGCCGGTCGAGCCGCCCATGCAGAAGCCTTCGTGTTCGAGCAGGTCGAAGACGATGGGCAGAGCCTCGGCATCGGGGATCCGGTAGGCGAAGTCGGGCTTCAACTCCTCGATATTGGCGGTGATCCGGCCCTGCCCGATCCCTTCGGTGATCGAGCTGCCCTCGGCCTTCAACTCGCCCGTCGTGTAGTAGCTGTAGAGCGCCGCGCCCTCAGGGTCGGCCAGGCCGATCTTCACGCCCTTGTCCTGGAGGGCCATCGCGACGCCCGCCAGCGTTCCGCCAGAGCCCACGGCGCAGATGAAGCCGTCGACCTTGCCCTGGGTGTCGTCCCAGATCTCGGGGCCGGTGCTTTCGACATGCGCCTGGCGGTTCGCGACATTGTCGAACTGGTTGGCCCAGATCGCGCCGTTGGGTTCGGACTTGGCCAGTTCCTCGGCCAGGCGGCCCGAATAGCGGACGTAGTTGTTGGGATTGCGGTAGGGCGCAGCGGGGACCTGCACGAGTTCCGCCCCAGCGAGGCGGATCATGTCCTTCTTTTCCTCGCTCTGCGTTTCGGGAATGACGATGACGGTGCGAAAGCCCATCGCCGCGCCCACCAGCGCGAGGCCGATGCCGGTGTTGCCGGCGGTCCCCTCGACGATGGTGCCACCGGGCGACAGCAGGCCCTTTTGCATCGCGTCGCGGATGATCCAGAGCGCGGCGCGGTCCTTAACGGACTGACCGGGGTTGAGGAATTCGGCCTTGCCCAGGATCTCGCAGCCCGTTGCCTCGCTGGCGGCGCGCAGGCGGATCAGGGGCGTGTTGCCGACGGCATCGGCCAGGTCGCGGCGGATCATCGTGTTCCCTCCGGTTGGGCTTGCGGGTCAGTGCAGAACGCCCGCGCGTTTCATCGCCCGCGTATAGATCCAGCCGATCAGTGGTGCCAGAAGCAGCGCGGCGTAGATGATGTAGCGGTTGACGCCGCGGATCTCCATCGGGATGCCGGCGATCTCGGCGCCGATGACGGAGGCGAGCACGCCCAGGAAGGCGGCGAAGAACAGCAGGACCGCCGCGTCGTCGCGCATCAGGGCGCAGATCGAGGCGACCAGGCCCAGCCAGACGCCCATCGCCCAGCCGACCCGCGCCCAGACCGGGCTGGTGAAGAAGACGGCGTCGAGGCTGGGCATGTCGAGCGCGAGGCCGAAACGTTCGATCACGTAATCGGCGGCCAGAACGCCGTGCCAGAGCAAGAAAACAAAGGCGAGGAGCGTCAGATGGGCGGGGGCGGAGGCGGTCACGGACTTGGGCATGGCGGTCCCTGAAATGGGCTGACGGGGTTCGCGCCAACAGTGCCGCGCCCTGCGCCGAGTGTCCAGACCCGGGTGTCGCAGGGTATGCGCCGAGCGTGCACAGCGCGTACACAGACCGTACACAGAGCGTAGGACTCGCGTAGGACTCGCGTAGGACTCGCGTAGGACTCCGGTGGGACGGATTGGCGAAAAATGCCGATTTGGACCGTCATGGGCGGCGTCGTGGTGGGTGCGGGCGTTTGCGCCGGAAGGCGGGCGGCGCGGTCGATGACGGGTGGCGGCGCAAAATAATACCTGGAATATTATTTTACGCGGCGCGGTGCCTCGACGCTCTGGCCCTGCCCCGCCGCCGACCCTGCCCCGCCGCCGACCCTGCCCCGCCCGGCATCCAGGTCAGGCGTCGGCGGAGGCGGGCTGGTCCTTGTGGCGCCGTTCCTCGAGCAGGCGGGTGAGCCAGTCGGGGTCCATCTCGGGTACGGAGGACAGCAGGAGTTGCGTATAGGGGTGGTGCGGGGGGCGGAACATCTCGTCCTTCGGGCCCTGTTCGACCACCCTGCCCTGCTGCATCACCACCACGTCGTCGGCGATCGCCTTCACCGTCGCCAGGTCGTGGGTGATGAACATGTAGGCCAGGTCGAATTCGCTCTGCAGCCGGTCGAGGAGGCGCAGGATCCCCTCGGCCACGATCTGGTCGAGGGCCGAGGTGACCTCGTCGCAGATGATGAAGCGCGGCTCGGCGGCGAGCGCGCGGGCGATGCCGATGCGCTGCTTCTGCCCGCCCGACAGCTCGGACGGCAGCCGGTCGATATACTCGTCGGGCTCCATCTCGATCAGGTGCAGAAGCTCGCGGATGCGTTCGGTCAGCTTGCGTCCGCGCAGTCCCAGATACATCTGCGCCGGTCGGCCGATGATCTTGCGGATCGAGAGCTTGGGGTTCAGGGCGGTGTCGGCCATCTGGTAGATCATCTGCGTGTGGCGCAACTGGTCGCGCGTGCGCTTGCGGTAGTCGGGCGGCAGGGGCGTGCCCTCGAACAGGACCTCGCCCTTGGTCGGTGGCAGAAGCCCGGTGATGACCCGCGCCGCGGTGGACTTGCCCGAGCCGGATTCGCCCACCACCGCGACGGTGCGGCGGGCGTAGATGTCGAAACTCACATCGTCGAGCACCTGGACCGGGCCGTAGGAGGCCGAGACGTTCCTGACCGAGATCACCGGCTGGCCCTCGGGCGCGGCCTGGGTTTCGCGCTTGAAGCTGCGCACGGCCCAGAGCGATTTGGTGTAGTCGTCCTTCGGCTCGGTCAGCATGGTGCGGGTGTCGGCCTCTTCGACCTCGTCGCCCTTGAGCAGGATCTTGATGCGGTCGGCCATCTGCGCGACGACGGCGAGGTCGTGGGTGATGTAGATCGCGGCGGTGCCGAACTGCTCGACGATGTCGCGGATCGCGGCCAGAACCTCGATCTGCGTGGTGACGTCGAGCGCCGTGGTCGGTTCGTCGAAGATGATCAGGTCGGGCCGGCAGGACATGGCCATCGCCGTCATCGCCCGCTGAAGCTGCCCGCCCGAGACCTGGTGCGGGTAGCGAAAGCCGATCTCCTCGGGGTTGGGCAGCTGCATCTTGCGATAGAGTTCAACGGCGTCGTGTTCGGCCTCGGACCGGCCCATGACGCCGTGGCGCACGGGGGTCTCGCAATACTGGTCCATCAGCTTGTGGGCGGGGTTGAAGCTGGCCGCGGCCGATTGCGCGACATAGGCGATGCGCTTGCCGCGCAGGCGGCGCAGCTTGTCCTCGCTGGATTTGCGCAGGTCGATCCCGTCGAATTCGATCGTGCCGCCCGAGATGCGGCAGCCGTCGCGGGCAAAGCCCATCGCGGCGAGGCCGATCGTGGACTTGCCGGCGCCGGATTCGCCGATCAGGCCCAGCACCTCGCCCTTGTGGAGCGTCAGATCGACGCCCTTGACGATGGGCAGCCAGTCGTCGCCCGACTTGCCGTCGATCCGCAGGTCGCGGATCTGCAGCAGGACGTCCTGCTTGGCGCTACGGTCGGCCCCGTTTTCGGCCATTTCGGTTACTCCTTCAGTCCGCTGGCGCGGTAAAGCTGCCAGTCGACGACGAAATTGACCGCAACCGTGAGAAGCGCGATGGCGCCGGCGGGCAGCAAGGGGGTGATGTCGCCGAAGGTGATGAGCGTGGCGTTTTCCCGCACCATCGAGCCCCAGTCGGCGGTCGGCGGCTGGATGCCGAGGCCGAGGAAGGAAAGCGCCGAGATGGCGAGGAAGACGAAGCAGAAGCGCAGCCCGAACTCGGCCACCAGGGGCGCGGTGACGTTGGGCAGGATCTCGCGCGTGATGAGGTAGGGCAGACGCTCGCCGCGCAGGCGCGCGGCCTCGATGAAGTCCATGACGACGACGCCCTCGGAGACGGCGCGCGCCAGGCGGAAGACACGGGTCGAGTCGATCACCGCGATGACCAGGATCAGTGTCAGGATCGAGGTTCCGAAGATCGTTAGCAGCAGAAGCGCGAAGATCAGCGACGGGATCGCCATGAAGACGTCGACAAGCCGCGACAGCCCCTGGTCGAGCCAGCCGCCGACCGTCGCCGCCAGCAGCCCCAGCACCGAGCCGATGAGGAAGGCGAGCGCCGTGGTGGCGAAGGCGATCCCCACCGTGTTGCGCGTGCCGTAGATCATGCGGCTGAGCATGTCGCGCCCCAGCGCATCGGTGCCCAGCCAGTGCTCGGCCGTCCAGGGCTGGAACTGGCTGCCGACGACCATGCGCTCGGGATAGGGGGCGAGGAGCGGGGCGAAGATGGCGACGATCAGGTAGATCAGGATCACCATCATGCCGAAGCTGGCCGTCAGCGGCGCGTCGCGCAAGGCCCGCGACATCTCGCCCCGCGTCGCCGTGGCGGCGAGCTTGCGAAAGCCCCAGGAGAGCGCCATGGCCGCGGCCAGAGTGACGGCGGCCCAGAAGAGGAAGGTGATCACAGCCATGACGCCCCCCTCACTTGCGGTACATCAGACGCGGATTCGACAGCGTCGAGATCACGTCGGCGGTGAGGTTCAGGAGCACATAGGCCGCGGCGAAGATCAGCGCGATGGCCTGCACGACGGGAATGTCGCGGCGCGAGACGCTGTCGACCATCAGTTGCCCGAGGCCCGGATAGACGAAGACCACCTCGACCACGACGACGCCGGTGATCAGAT
>SLKW01000391.1 GCA_007134405.1 Paracoccaceae bacterium | reverse complement strand
TCGGCGCTGGAAGTGTCCAGCTGGCGCGACCTGATCCTGCTGTGCATCTTCATCGTGCCGATGGTCGGGATCCTGTCGATCCTTGTCTACCGTATCCAGCTCATGGGCTACATCGACCCGATGACGGCGGTTATCTGCTACATCGCCATCGCGGTCGTCGTCATCTACCAGGTCGTGCAGGCGATACGTGTCAACGTGCCGATCCTGAAGAAAGGCGTGCCCGAGGACGACAAGTATCCCTTCACCTCGGTCGCCGCGCTGAACGCCACCTATTTCGCCAACTTCGGCGCCGAACTCGCCGTGGTCTCGATGCTGCCGATGTTCTTCGAGGAGACTTGGGGACTGACCGCTGCCGCGGCAGGCCTGATCGCGGCGAGCTTTGCCTTCGTGAACCTGTTCGCGCGTCCCATGGGCGGGCTCGTCTCGGACCGCTTCGGCAACCGCCGCTTCGTGATGCTGGCCTACATGTTCGGTATCGGCGTGGGCTTCGTGCTGATGGGCCTGCTCAACAGCAACTGGCCGCTGATCATCGCCATCGCCTTCACCATCATGTGCTCGTTCTTCGTGCAAGGCGCGGAAGGCGCGACCTTCGGGATCATTCCCTCGATCAAGCGCCGCGTGACCGGACAGATCTCGGGCATGGCGGGGGCTTACGGCAACGTCGGCGCGGTCTTCTACCTCTTCATCTTCATGTTCGTCACGCCGCAGCAGTTCTTCTTCATCATCGCGGCGGGGGCGTTCCTGAGCTGGCTCATCTGCTTGGCCTGGCTGAAGGAACCCGAGGGCGGGTTCGGCGACGAATACGTCATCTCGTCGGTCGACCGCGAGATCGCCCGCGAGGCGCAGGAGAAGAAGCAGGCCGAGGCCGAACTCGCCACGATCTTCGCCGGGTCCGAGAGGGTCGAACTCGCCGAACGCGGCAACGGCCTGCAACTGACGGCACGCTTCAAGTCCATCGACGATGTGCGCAAGGCGCTTGCGAAGCTACAGGAGCAGCCGGGCCGCGCCGCCGACGCCAAGTGACACCACCAGAAGGGTCCGGCCGACCCGGACCCTCCTGAAACGAAAAAGGAAACACCCGATGTCTGCAAAATACGACGATCCGGTGGCCAAGTCGGGCACCTGGTTACCGAGATGGGAACCCGAGGATCAGACGTTCTGGGAAGCCGGTGGCAAGCGGCAGGCCTGGACGACGCTGATCCTGACCACCGCCGCGCTGACCATGGCCTTCATCACCTGGTTTCTGGTCTCGGCGCTGGTCGTGCGCCTGCCGCAGATCGGCTTTCAGTTCACTGCCTCGCAGCTATTCTGGCTTGCGGCGATGCCCGGCCTTGCTGGCGGCTCGCTGCGGCTGATCCACATGTTCCTGGTGCCGATCTACGGCACGCGGCACGTGGTCAGCCTCTCGACCCTGTCGCTTCTGATCCCGCTTGTGGGCTGGTTCTACGCGGTGCAGAACCCCGACACGCCTTACTGGGTGCTGATGCTGCTGGCGTTCCTCGCTGGTCTCGGCGGTGGCAACTTCTCGTCCTTCATGCCCTCGACGTCGATGTTCTTCCCCAAGCGGCTGCAGGGCACAGCGCTGGCGATCCAGGCCGGCGTGGGCAACTTCGGCGTGTCGATCGTGCAGTTCGTCACACCCTGGGTGATCGGCTTCGCGCTTCTGGGCGGCATGGCCTGGATCGGAGAGCCGCAGACGATGACCCGCGCCGGCGTCGAGAGCCAAGTCTACCTGCAGAACGCGCCGCTGGTGATGATCCCCTTCGTCGCCGTCTTCGGCATCACCGCCTGGATCTTCCTCAAGTCGGTGCCGATCAAGTCGAACTTCCGCGAGCAGTTCGACATTTTCAAGTCGAAGCACACCTGGGCGCAGACCTCGCTCTACATCATGACCTTCGGCGGCTTCTCGGGCCTGGCTGCGACCTTCCCGCTGTTGATCCGCGAGGTTTATGGCGGTTTCGAGGGCGCACCCGACCCGTTGGCCTGGGCCTTCTGGGGGCCGCTGGTGGGTTCGGCCAGCCGCGTCATCGCCGGCCCCTTCACCGACAAGCTGGGCGGCGCGCGGGTGACGCACTGGGCTGGTCTCGGCATGCTGGTCTCGGCGTTTCTCGTGACGCTGACGCTGGCGCCCACCTCGCTCGACACGTTCTGGCTGTTTGTGAGTGCGATGCTGGCGCTATTCTTCTTCGCCGGGGTCGGCAACGCCTCGACCTTCAAGCAGATGCCGATGCTGTTCCCGCCGCGCCAGGGCGGCGGCGTGATCGGCTTCACCGCCGCGATCGGCGCCTACGGGCCCTTCATCTTCGGGATGCTCTTTGCCTGGTCCTTCGCGACCTGGCAGTCGGCGACCCCGGTCTTCTACGGCCTGATCGCCTTCTTCGCCTTCAACGTGGCGCTGAACTGGTGGCTCTACGCCCGCCGCAACGCGCCCTACCCCTGCTGAAACACCGGGTTGGGCCGCCCAACGCGGCCCTGCCCAAACGAAACCCGCATTAGGAGACAGCGATGAGCCATCTTCTCGACCGGTTGAACTTCCTGAAGTCCGTCCGCAAGGACACGTTCGCAGGGGGCCACGGCCAGACCACCATTGAATCCCGCGACTGGGAGGACACCTATCGCGCGCGCTGGCGCCACGACAAGGTCGTGCGTTCCACCCACGGCGTGAACTGCACCGGGTCCTGTTCCTGGAAGATCTACGTCAAGTCCGGAATCGTCACCTGGGAGGTGCAGCACACCGACTATCCGCGCACCCGCCCGGACCTGCCCAACCACGAGCCCCGCGGCTGCGCCCGCGGCGCCTCGTACAGCTGGTATCTCTATAGCGCCAACCGCGTGAAGACGCCGCTGGTGCGCGGCCGGCTGATGAAGCTGTGGCGCGAGAAACGCAAGTCGATGACGCCCGTCCAGGCCTGGGAGGCGATCCAGAACGACGCCGATGCGCGCGCCAGCTACACGCGCAAGCGCGGGCTGGGCGGCTTCGTGCGTGCCACCTGGGATGAAGTGACCGAGATCACGGCGGCCGCCAACGCTTACACGGCCAAGAAATACGGTCCCGACCGCGTGATCGGCTTCTCGCCGATCCCGGCGATGTCGATGATCTCCTATGCCGCGGGCTCGCGCTACCTGTCGCTTCTGGGTGGCACCTGCATGAGCTTCTACGACTGGTACTGCGACCTGCCGCCGGCCTCGCCGATGACCTGGGGCGAGCAGACCGACGTGCCGGAATCGGCCGACTGGTACAATGCCGGCTACCTGATCCTCTGGGGATCGAACGTGCCGCAGACGCGGACACCCGACGCGCATTTCTACACCGAGGCGCGCTACAAGGGCACCAAGTCGGCGGTGATCTGCCCCGACTATTCGGAAGCGTCCAAGTTCGGCGACATCTGGCTCAACGTGAAGCAGGGCACGGACGCCGCGCTCGGCATGGCCTTCGGCCACGTGATCCTGCGCGAGTTCCACCTCGACCGCCAGGTGCCCTATTTCGAGGAATACTGCCGCAAGTATTCCGACATGCCGATGCTGGTGCGGCTCGATGAGCAGGACGGCATGCTGGTGCCGGGGCGGCAGCTTCGCGCCGCCGACCTCGACAAGGCCCTGGGCGAGAAGAACAACCCCGAATGGAAGACCGTCGGTATCGACGAGAACTCGGGCAAGATCGTGGTCCCGAACGGCTCGATCGGCTTCCGTTGGGGTGAGCAGGGCAAGTGGAACCTCGAGGAAAAGGCCGGCAAGGACGAGACCAAGCTCAAGCTGAGCCTGGTCTTGGAAGAGGACCGCGACGACGTCGTCGGCGTGGCCTTCCCCTACTTCGGCGGCGAGGCCACCACCCAGTGGCAGCGGGACGACCGCGGCGACGTGCTGGTGCGCAACGTGCCGGTGAAGAAGCTGAAGCTCGCCGATGGTTCGGACGCGCTGGTGGCGACGGTCTTCGACCTCTTCTGCGCCAACTACTCGCTCGACCGCGGGCTTGGCGGTGATCATGTCACCGACAACTACGACGCCGACGTACCGTTCACGCCCGCCTGGGCCGAGAAGATCACCGGCGTCAAGCGCGACAAGATCATCCAGGTCGCGCGCGAATTCGCCGCCAATGCCGAGAAGACCAATGGGCGCTCCATGGTCATCATCGGCGCGGCGATGAACCACTGGTACCATATGGACATGAACTACCGCAGCGTCATCAACATGCTGGTGATGTGCGGTTGCGTGGGCAAGTCGGGCGGCGGCTGGGCGCATTATGTGGGCCAGGAGAAGCTCAGGCCCCAGACCGGCTGGACGGCACTCGCCTTCGCGCTCGACTGGGCGCGTCCGCCGCGGCACATGAACTCGACCTCGTTCTGGTACGCTCACACCGACCAGTGGCGCTACGAGACCGTCAGCGCGAAGGAGATCCTGAGCCCCACCGCACCCAAGGGCGACTGGGAAAGCCTGAGCCTGATCGACTACAACATCCGCTCCGAGCGGATGGGCTGGCTGCCCTCGGCGCCGCAGCTGAAGACCAACCCACTGGCGGTCGCCAAGGCCGCCAAGGAAGCGGGCAAGGAGGTCAAGGACTACGTCGCCGAGAAGCTGAAATCGGGCGAGTTGCAGATGTCCTGCGAGGATCCCGATGCACCCGAGAACTGGCCGCGCAACCTCTATGTCTGGCGCTCCAACCTGCTGGGGTCCTCGGGCAAGGGGCATGAGTACTTCCTCAAGCACCTCTTGGGCACCGACCATGGGGTTCTGGGCAAGGACCTGGGACAGGAAGGTCGCCAGAAGCCGGCAGAAGCCGTCTGGCATGACAAGGCTCCCGAAGGAAAGCTGGACCTGCTGGTCTGCATCGACTTCCGCATGTCCACCACGGCCGTCTATGCCGATATCGTGCTGCCGACCGCGTCCTGGTACGAGAAGGACGACCTCAACACCTCGGACATGCACCCGTTCATCCACCCTCTGCAGGCGGCGGTGAACCCGGCTTACGAGTCGAAGTCCGACTGGGAGATCTTCAAGGCGATCGCCAAGAAGTTCTCCGAGGTCGCGCCCGAGATCCTGGGCGTCGAGACGGATGTCATCCAGCTGCCGATGCAGCACGACAGCCCCGGCGAGATCGCGCAGCCGATGGTCAAGGACTGGAAGCAGGGCCAATGCGACCTGATCCCCGGCAAGACGGCGCCGGCCTATATCGCGGTCGAGCGGGACTACCCGAACCTCTATGCCCGCTTCACCTCCTTGGGTCCGCTCATGGAGAAAGTGGGCAATGGCGGCAAGGGCATCGCCTGGGACACCAAGGAGGAGGTGCATCTCCTGCAGGCGCTCAACGGCACGCATGCCGATGGGCCGACGAAGGGCATGGCCAAGATCGAGACCGCGATCGACGCCTGCGAAGTGGTGCTGATGCTCGCCCCCGAAACCAACGGCGAGGTCGCCGTGAAGGCCTGGGACGCACTGGGCAAGGCGACCGGGCGCGAGCATACGCATCTGGCGACAGTCAAGGAGGACGAGAAGATCCGCTTCCGCGACATCGCCGCGCAGCCGCGCAAGATCATCTCCAGCCCGACTTGGTCCGGCATCGAGAGCGAGAAGGTCTGCTACAATGCCGGCTACACGAACGTGCACGAGCTCATTCCCTGGCGAACCGTCACCGGACGACAGCAGCTCTACCAGGACCATGAATGGATGCGGGCCTTCGGCGAGTTCTTCGTCACCTGGCGCCCACCGGTGGACCTGAAGACGATCTCGGCCGACGCGACCCGGGCGCTGGGATCGAGCGAGAAGCACGTCGTGCTCAACTTCATCACCCCGCACCAAAAATGGGGGATCCACTCGACCTATACGGACAACCTTCTGATGCTCACGCTCAACCGCGGCGGGCCGGTGGTCTGGATCAGCGAGGTTGACGCGCGCAAGG
>SLKW01000141.1 GCA_007134405.1 Paracoccaceae bacterium | reverse complement strand
GGATGCAGCGGCTGGTCTCGGTCGCGCTTCTGGCGCAGATCGCCTCGGCAGTGGCGATCCTTCTGCTGATGACGGCGGGCGACGTGAGCTTTACGGCCTTCGTGCTCTTCATGTGGCTGCAGTTCTTCTCGATCGGGCTGGTCTTCGGCAACCTGAACGCCCTGGCGCTGGAACCGCTGGGCCATATCGCGGGGATGGCGACCTCGGTCATGGGCGGGATTTCGACCATGGCGGCTGCGATCCTGGCGACGCCGATCGCGCGCGCCTTCGACGGCACGGCCGGGCCGCTTGCGATCGGCGCGCTTCTCTGCGCGGCACTGGCGCTGGTTTGCGTGCGGCTGGCGGCGCGGCGGCCGTCATCCGCCTAGCGGTACTCCGCCCGCAATCTGTCGCGCTGGCCGGAAAGCCAGAGGGCCGAGATCAGGACGGGCGCGGTGGCGACCTCGCCTGTCTCGATCAGTTCCAGAAGGCGCGAGAACGGCACGACATGCGTGCGAATGTCCTCGGCTTCGCTGTCGAGCCCGCCAATGCTTTTCCAGTTCGGTGCAAGACTGGCAATGCCCACGAACGCATAGACATATTCGCTCACCGCCGCCGGACTGGGATAGAAGCTTGCCACGGGCAGAAGCGCGCGCAAATCGAGGTCCGCTTCCTCCTGAGTCTCGCGCCGCGCGGTGTCTTCGGGGGCCTCGCCCGCGTCGATCCGCCCGGCGATCGTTTCCAGCGACCAGGGGTTCGGATCGCCGCGCGCATGCACGCCATAGCGGTACTGCTCGATCAGCAGCACGAGGTCCTTGACCGGGTCGTAAGGCAGGACCGTGACGGCATCGGCCATGACGAAGGCCGCGCGCGTGACCGGCCGGCTGAGCCCGCCATCGAACCGGCGGAAGCGCAGATCCGCCTCCTCGACGCCGAAAAAGCCGGTGTAAGACGCGCGCTGCCGCGCGATCTGGACATCGTCCGCCGCCGGCGCGCGGCGCAGGCTGGCATGCGCGGCCCGGGCATTGGCGCGGATGCGGCTGGTCACGCGCGCCTCGAGCATGCGGTAGCGCAGGCGGATGCGGCGCGGCTCGGTCTGCGGGATCAGCGCCATCACCTCGGTCGCGGTGGCTGTCGAGACGGCGCCCCAATCACGCACCCAGGTTTCAAGCGACCAGAAGCCGCCGGCGCGCCACTCGCCGGGGTCGGGCCGATAGATCTGGGCCTCAATCATGCCTCCGGCGATGCTGACGGTGACGGTCGCGACCTCGTAGCCGAAGATCCGTTCGTAGGCATCCAGGCGCGCCCGCGCCACGGGGTCCGGGCGCAACAGCAACCCCTCGGCCTGGGAACCGGGCTCGGGCAGGCAGAGCGGGTATTCCTGCGTTTCGCCCGCGGCATTGATCGCATGACGCACCGCGTGATCGGACAAGACCGCCGGTTCGGCGGCGATGGTGCGCGTACCGGCGACCACGCGCAGCAGCGGCGAATGGCGAAGGGTTCCGAAAACGAAGAGCGGCGTCATGAAACTCAGCGGTTGGGGATGTCAGCGCGCGAGGCGACGCCGCTCGAGTAACCGGAAAAGCAGGTGAAGTCCAATCCCCGCCGTCACCGACGCACCAAAGAGGAAAAGAAGAAAGTCGCGGTCCAGGCCGATGGCAAGAAAGCGCAGGGTGTGATCGACGAACCCTTCGACCGCATCGCCGGGCTCGCGGTAGATGCGCCGGTAGCCGAAGACGAAGACCATGCGCAGCGCGAAGGTCATCGCCGCGACGAGGGCCGTCAGTGCGACCGCCTGCAGCGTGTAGAACACCGCCCAACCCGCGCCACGGGCGACCCGCGCGCCCAGGAATCCATAGCCGATGATCGCGGAGGTCGCCGCGAGCCACAGGTTGAAACGGCCCAGTTGCGCGCCTTCGGCGTAAAGCTGGGCGTAGAAATCGGCGGCGAGAAAGCCGATGATTGCCATGGCAAGGGCGGCAAGGGGGCGGATCAGCGTGAACATCGTGCGATCTTTCCCGTCCCCTCTGTCTCCGGATCAGGTCGGACGCCTCAGCGTGATCTGGGTCACGTCGCAAGTGCCCGTCTGGAAGGCCGCCGCGCAGGAGGTCAGGTAAAACTCCCACATGCGCCGGAACCGTTCGTCAAATCCCATGTCCTGAATACGATTCCATTGGTTAAGAAATGTTTCATGCCAGCGGCGCAGCGTCTGGCTGTAACTTTCGCCGAATTCGACCGAGCCGCTGGTCACGAGACCTGCGCGCGCCGCCTCTGCCCTGAGCCGGGTCGGGGAAATCAGCATCCCGCCCGGAAAGATGTACTTCTGGATGAAATCGACGCCCTTGCGATACGCCTCGAACCGCGCGTCCGGCACGGTGATGATCTGCAGCGTCGCCGGGGCGCCGGGTTTCAGCCGGTCGCGGACCGTGTCGAAATAGACCGGCCAGTATTTCTCGCCCACGGCCTCGAACATCTCGATCGAGGCGATGGCATCGTACTGGCCGCGTTCGTCCCGGTAGTCCTGCAGCTTGATCCGCACCCGGTCGGACAGGCCGGCGCGCTGCATCCGCGCGAGGGCGAAATCGTGCTGGGCGCGGCTGATGGTCAGCCCGGTGACCTGCAGCCCGCGCTGGCCCGCGGCGTATTCGGCAAAGCCCCCCCAGCCGCAGCCGATCTCCAGCACATGATCGCCCGGCTGCACGCCCAGTGAATCGACCAGCTGCGCGTATTTCAGCTCCTGCGCGCGTTCCAGACTCTCCTGCCCGGTGCGGAACAGCGCCGAGGAATAGGTCATGCTGTCGTCGAGCCAGAGCTTGTAGAACTCGTTGCCGAGGTCGTAGTGGTAGGCGATGTTGCGCCGCGCCTGGGTCCTTGTGTTGCCCTTCAGCCAGTGCCGCAGGCGTTCATAGAGCCGCACCAGAGCCACGCCGCCGAAGCCTTCGTAGATCTCCGGGTTGTCGTTGGTGACCAGGTCCATGAAGGTCTGCAGGTCGGGCGTCGACCACCAGCCATCGAGATAGGCCTCCGAAAAGCCCAGATCGCCCTCGCGGATCAGCCGGGCGACACAGTCCGGGTTGTGGATCACGATCTCGGCGACGGGGCCGGGCTTGGGACCCTGCGCGCGAAACCGGCGCCCGTCGGGCAGGACGAAATCGATCCGTCCGTAGTTGACCTTCTTCGCCTGCTCGAAGGCCTGCCGAAAGTAGCGCGGCAGATCGCGCTGCCCTTCGGTGCTGGTAAGTGCGTGCATCATGCCTCTCGATCGCGCTGCGTGCAGGTTTTTCCCAGCCTAATCAGGGCGCAAGATTTGGCAATGAAAAAAAGCGCCGCCCCCTTGGCTTCACTTGTTCCGTTCATAGGCGTCCAGGGCGCGCTGCCGGCCCTCTTTCAGATCGACCATGGGCTCGGGGTACGGCGCCCCGGGGTCAAGCTTCCACGCGCGCGGCACGGCGTCGAAATAGGCCAGCGCGTCCTCGCCGGGCGTGTCGGCAAGTTCGGCCACGAAGCGGTGGCGATAGGCGGCGTCGGGGTCGAACTTCTCGGCCTGGGTGGCGGGGTTGAAGACGCGGAAATAGGGCGCGGCATCGGGCCCCGACCCGGCCGTCCATTGCCAGCCCAGGGCGTTCGAGGCCGGGTCCCAGTCGATCAGGCAGTCCTCGAACCATCTCAGCCCGACCTGCCAGTGGGTCATCAGATGCTTCGTCAGATACGAGGCGACGATCATCCGGGCGCGGTTGTGCATGCTTCCGGTGACATACATCTCCCGCATTCCGGCATCGACGAAGGGCTCGCCCGTCAGGCCGCGCCGCCAGCGTTCGGCGTCCTCGTTGTCCTGCCGCCAGGGAAACGAGTCCCATTCGGGCCGCCAGTTCGCCGTCGCAATCCCGGGCGTGTGGTAGATCAGGTGATGGGCAAAGTCGCGCCAGGCGAGCTCCTTGAGAAAATGCTCGGCCCCCTTGTGCCCGCGCTCCTGTTCCAGGATGCGCTGCGTGCGCCACCAGATGCGGCGCGGCGCGATCTCGCCCAGCGTGAGGTTTTCCGACAGGCGCGAGGTCGCTTCGATGCCGGGGCAATCGCGCGCCGTCTTGTAATCGTCGACCGGCCCGTCGAGGAAGGCATCGAGCTTCGCCTCGGCTTCCGCCGAACCGACACGGGCATGCCGGGCCACGATCCCGGCGCCGCGATCCATGGCGGCCCCCAGCTTCCAGTCGCCAAGCTTTTCCGAGGCAGGCCATGCCTCGGGCACCGGAAGCTTCGTGGGCGCATTGCACGGCTCGGCGACGCCGCGCGCGCTCAGCGCCTTCCAGAAGGGGCTGTAGACCTTGTAATGGCCGCCCTCCCCGGTTTCGACCTGCCAGGGTTCGATCAGCGTGTGGCCGGCGAAGCTTCTGGCTTCGATACCCGCCGCGCGCAGGGACGACTTGACCTCGGCGTCGCGCTGGCGCGCGGCGGCATCGTAAAGCCGCCCCCACCAGACCCCGCCCGCACCGGTCTCCGCCACCAGATCCCGCAGCGTGTCGAGCGCGCTCCCCCTGCGCAGGACAAGGCGTGCGCCCCTGTCCTCCAATGTTTGGGCGAAGACCCTCAGCCCCTCGCCCCAGCGCCAACGTGCCGCCGCGCCGATCCCGGTGACGCTGTCATCGGCGATGAAGACCGGGATCAGCGGCCGGCCGGTTTCGGCGGCGGCGGCGAGCATGGGGTTGTCGTCCAACCGCAGGTCGCGGCGAAACCAGAGGATCAGCGGTTGCATGAAGGGTCCGGGGTGGCTGTCACAGCAGCCGATCTAGCGCCCGGATCAGGCGGTCAAGCTCGTCGTCGCTGGTGTAATGCACAAAGCTCAGGCGAAGCACGCCGTGATCCAGGTCAACCCCCTGCGCCTGAAGCGCGCGATTGGCGTAGAAACTGCCGCCCCCGGCCATGATCCCCTCGGCGGCGAGCGCGCGCGCCAGATCCTCGCCACGCGTTTCGGCCAGCACCGCCACCGTCGGCGCCCGCCCGTCCGCCGTGCGCGGGCCCAGAAGGCGCAGGTCGTTGCGGGTGGACAGATGATCGAGCAGCGGTTGCAGAAGCCGCGTCTCATGCGCGCGCATCAGATCATGTGCCAGCGCCGCCCGCCCCTTCGCGTCAAGATCCGCGCCGCCATGGTGTGACGCCAGCGCATCGATATAGTCGGCCATCCCGGCGCTCGCGGCGATCTGGGCATGGTCCGGGCCCGCGGGGGTGAAGCGCTTGTAAAGCGTGTCGGCATTGAAGAAATGCGCCTGGCTCGGCAAGCGCATGCCCAGCTCGCGGCGGATGACCATGATCCCCTGGTGCGGCCCGTAGGTCTTGTAGGCCGAGAAGAGGTAGATATCCGCCCCCAGCGCGCCCACATCCGGCAGCCCGTGCGGCGCATAGCTGACGCCATCGACGCAGACGACCGCGCCCACGCCATGCGCCAGCGCGGCGATCTCGGCCACCGGGTTCACCTCGGCCACGACGTTCGAGCAATGCGGAAAGCAGACCAGCTTCACCCGCTCGTCGAGCAGCGCCTCCAGCCGCTCCAGCGGCAAGTGCCCGGTCGCGGGGTCGAGCGTCCATTCGCGGATTTCCACCCCCTCGGCCTCCAGCCGCCGCCAGGGGCCGGAATTCGCCTCGTGGTCCTGGTCGGTGACGATGATCGCATCGCCCGGCGTCAGATGCTGCCGGAACGCCTGCGCCAGGACGTAGGTGTTCGCCGTGGTCGAGGGGCCGAAGCTCAGCTCTTCGGTCTCCACCCCCATCATCGCCGCCAGACGCGCGCGCGCCTCGTCCATCTCCTCGCCGCCCAGGCGCGAGGCGTCATAGGGTCCGTAGGGCTGCATCTTGCGCGCGCTGTAGAAGCGCGTCAGCCGGTCGATCACCGCGCCGCAAGCGTAGCTGCCGCCCGCGTTCTCGAAGAACGCCTG
>SLKW01000388.1 GCA_007134405.1 Paracoccaceae bacterium | reverse complement strand
TCGTGGATTCGTTCGCGCTGGTTGTGCTTTCCGGGCTTTGCGTAGGGCGCACCTCGTCGTCGTCCCCCGTCAAGCCGCTCACCTTATCGAGGCGCTGCTGCCACTCCTCCAGGTTATCCAGGCTCACCAAATCCGCCGCCTGCTCGCGCGTAACCTCCGGGTTGTCCTTGCGCAGCGAAAGAAATAACATGTAGATCACGCCCTCAATGCTGCTGAGCACTCGCACAAATTCCGGCGTAGACAGGTTGAGCTTATCGCTACGCTCTGTTGCGTTCGCCAGAATCTGTTGGCGGGCCTCGGGTGTCGCCATATTTCCCAGCGCCGCGATCTGTCGCCGTGCGTGCTCAAACGGCAATGCTGAGGCCCAGCGTTCTATTTCCGCCAAGTCTCGAAATTCAAGAGGCGAGAGCGTATATTCCCGCCCCTCGTGCGTAATCACTAATGGCGCTTTCGCCGCGTCAGCTGCTTTCGTCACCATGCCGCCCTCCAGAAATTATGGTGTATACGTAACTTCGCCCTGCGACGAGAAATCGAATGAGTACGTGATTTTATCTCTCGCCGGCATCGTCCATCGAAGGCGGTCGATCAGCGCCGTCAGGTTGTATTGTCCCGAATCGCCGGTGTGCAGTTCCATTACCACCTCATCACCGGCCGCGATGTTTGGCGCGACTTTCGGGCCCTCGGTCGGATCAAAGTCGGCCTCGGCCGATCCCTCCAGGAAGCGTATGCACGCGATTTCCTCACGCCAGCCAGCGCTTCCTGTGTTAGTCGTTTCGGCTTTCTCCGCAGTTTCCGTCGCAGTCCAGGACGTCACATCCAGGCGCACAAGCCCGATCTGGACATAGCCCTCATCGCCACAGTAAGGCATGGTTAGCTCCTTCGCATTATTAGGTTGTGGTCGTTGTCGGGAGTTCGGTAGTAGTAGTCGGTGCTTCAGTAGTAGTAGTCGGTGCTTCAGTAGTAGTAGTAGTCGGGGGTTCGGTCGAGGTCGTGGTCGCCGCGCTCGCCTCGCTCTCGCCGATTATCACGATTTCATAAGAGGCGGCATTCACGGAATCGAGGTTTTCAAGGCGTAGCATATCGCCAGTCCCGGCCACCACGGGCCAACCGGCATCCTCGCCCTGTATCGCGGTGAGGGCACCGCCGGCCTGAATCTCGATCACATCAGACGGGTCTGCGTACCACCACACGAAGCAGTTCAAGCCGCCGCCGACCTGAATCTCCGAATCGCCCTCATCAGCATCGACCGTGGCATTACGCACATAAAGCGCGTGGACACGGTCAAGCTCGATAGTCTCGCCCCAATAATCTGTGAGCGTGCCGCTGAGGTCCAGCTCCAGCGTAGCCCCGGCCGCGATCTCACCCGCATTCTGATAAATCACATCGGATGTGATTTCCGCCGCAGTGCTGTCGATCGCGTATGTGAGCACGCGCCGCAGCGGCACCGTGCCGGTCGCCAGCGCAAACTCCTCCGTGGCAACTGCGTTCATTTCCATTTTTACCGTGCCTCGCAGTGGCATTATTGTTCTCCTCTATATGAGCGGGTTTCGTTCCACCATAAATTCGTAATCCATCACCGCGGCCCACACATCATGCCCCGTGTCCGTCGGGTCAGGGTCTATCTCCAGGCTATCCGCGGTCTTCCACGCATCGAGCGCGGTAGCATCCGCCAATATAGGTGGCGTCGTTCGCAAAATTCGCTCCACGGCCTCCATGATATCCACCGCCGCCTCAGCATTCACACTCCATGCGTGGAAGCGAAGTGCGACGCGCTCGAGCTGCATCGCACGCGTAGTGTAGTATTGTGGGCCCCATCCTCCCGGTGCGCTCATCACCAGATACGGCATGTCCTCATCGTTATCCGGTGCGCGGCCCAGGTGCACCCCGCCCGCGCACAACGCCATGAGCGCGGCATCTGCAAGCAGTGTGGATCGCACCCCGATCAATAAAGCCTTCACGTGCTAATCCTCGTACTCTCAAACCGGCCACGCAGTTCCGCCTGATAAGTGCGTATCGTTGCGCCCAGCCACGGCCTTGCCGCCATGCGCCGCGTGCCCAGCTCCAGGTGTTTACCGTATGGCACATTCGTGCCCACGCGCGCCTCAAGCCGGCTCGCCATGTACTCCTGGGCGATACCCCTGCGCAGCGTGCCAGTCACTTTTTTCGGAGGCTCGCCCGGACGCGAGGGGTCTAACCCCGCGCGCGAACGACCGCCGCCGCGAGCATATATCGTCACCGCCTGGTCACGGGATACCAGTTCCCGTGCACGGTCGCGAATGAACCGCGACGCCATGTCCACTTGCCTGCCTGCCGAATCGCGTATTCTGCGCAACGCCTCATCGCCATGCCATCTCATTGCCATCAGTGTGTTTCCTCACAATCCACGCGCCACAGCCTGTCAATATCACCCGCATTCTTCATGCCACGCACCAGCAAATATCGCCCGCGATGTAGAAGCCTGTCACCGATACGCACCTCCGGATCGGCATAGAAAAATACGCTGTGGCTCACCGCGATGTCGCGCGCGCCGTACTGCTCGATAACATTCGCCCTTGCCGGCTGTACCCATGCGCGAACATTCCCTTTTGTGACGGCGAATGTGTTCACCCGCCCACCGATTGCATCTGTGACAAAACCAGGGCGCTCAACATCCACCCTGTGATTACCCGTCCGCACCATCATCGGGATATTACCCCACATGATCACGCCCTCACATTGCGATATGGCCCAAGCATCTGCCGAATTGCCGTCGGGAGCGGCTGCGCGCCATCGCCTCGGTATGACACCGAGGCATCCCCAAGCTTCCACGCATCGACATTCGCGGCCGCGCTTCCCGTTGAAAATAACCATGCTGCGGTTTGCGCACAGGCCTCCTGGATATCCGCCGGCACAGGATCAAACCCCGCTATGTACGTTACCAGGACATTGCGAAAGCCGCGCGGGAAATAACAATAATCGCAGTCACAGTCCGGCCTGGGTCGTATTTCCCCTACATCGCGGTCGACACGATAGTTATCGCCATCGCAGGCGATCTCTGCTCCGTCATGCTCGACGATCTTCACCTCGGTCAGCTCAAGCACCGGAAACTGCCGCAGCGTGAGCACCCTTGAGCCATTGCCGTCATATACCTCGTCATTATACGCCGTGCGAACAAAGTCACGCCGGCAGTATCTGATTATCAGCTCGGACGCCGTGGAAACCAGCTCCACAATGTATGCGGGCTCAGCGTCAGCAAGCACAGGAAGCATTGCGGCCCGCCCCGGTGTTATCAGGTTAGCCATTATCGCGGCTCCACCTTGCGTTCGATGCGCTCTACAATCGCTTTGATTTCCTGCATATCTGCCCGCAACGCGTGAATATAGTCGAGATTTCTGCGGATGTCATGTTGTGCCATTGTTAGCGTCTGCTTGTGTTGTGCCAGCCCTGTCTGCTGCACGCGCAGAGTCCCAAGTGCGGTCAATACCGCAAGAATCAGGGTGGCTATCACAATGGTTGACACTCCGCAAGTGAATGTACGCCACACACTATGGTCATTCATGTCGATCGGCATATTCCGCTCCGCGGCCCTGCAGGGGGCGAGTGTTACCCCGCCCCCTCTTTTGGGCGGTTAGAGTTTAGTCAATCAGCGCCGAGGGCGTCGGGCTGACCGCCTGCGCGTATCGGCTCGGATGCATCACGTATACGGCAGCGAGGATGTTCCCGACATTCGAGGCACCCACCGCAAGCCGTACACAGTCATACTTCGGCCCGAAGGCGCTCACGCCGGTCACCAAGTCGTCGGCGTCGACTTCGATGTAGTACATCGAGGCATCCGTGCCCGTGGCGCTCGATGTGATGGCGGCAGCGGCCACACCCTTGACCCAAGTGTCGCTCGCTCCGGTGGCGGTGTCCGTGATATGCCACCAGTGGTTCAGCGTGATGCCCGTGTCGATATCGGCGCCGGACACATTCGTCGCGCGGTCAACTGTTATCGCGGTCGTGTTGACTGCGCCCTGCGCGATATACACGAGTATGCCGATGCGGTCGTAACCCTTCATCGAGACCCAGGGACCCGTATCGGCCCCGGCCATCGTCTGCGGTTCGAGTGCAGGCACGACCTTGGCATTTTGAATCATCATCCCAGCGAAACTCATAGCATATACCTCCTGTTAAAGTTTACAGTTGCTGTTCCTCCGTGGTCGTGGTCGTTGCCTGCGCGGCGCTCAGGACCACAAGCGGCGATACGGTTCGCAGCCCATTAGTAGGTGTCACGGGCGCAGGCCACCACGGCTGGCAATCGTATCGCACCTCGCCGCGGAAGGTCGTCTCGTTGTAGTCGAAGCGCAGGTGTATCGATTTGTCTACCTGCGGCCCCTTGCGCGCCAGGAGCATCTGCGAGAGGTCGGCGAGAATTATATCGCCCGTATTCCCGATAGATGGGCAATGCTCGGTCAAAATCAACGGCCTGCCCATGAGCGTGCCATACGGCGATGCCGATTCCTCGCTCGCGGGCAGATACACCGGCACCGCGTCTCCAAGCGGCCCCGCGAACGTCATCACGGCCAGGTCCGGAAATGTGTCCGAATTCGCCAGCCAGACGGCGTTACGGATGCCGCGCGGATAGAGTCGCTCCCACAGGTTCACGATATCAGCCCAATTAATCATGCCCAACGCTACGCGTGGTACCAGTATCGTAGCGGGGGCGTTAACTATGCCGAGTCCCATGCCCGCGCCAGTGCCGTTAATGATGTCGCCCGCAACGGTGTGGTTGAGCGCCTCGGGAAAGAGAAGGCGAAACATCGCTGCGATAGACGCCGGGCTGTCCTCCATCACCTCGTCGCTCACATATGTAAGCGCCGTCAGTTTATGAAGAGTCAGAGTGCACTTGCCGAATGTCGGCTTTGACGCCGTTTTGCGCTGCGCCTCGCCCGTGCGCGTGATAACGATACCGCCATACACGTTGGCCGTATGCGCGGTATCGTTCACATAGGGGATGGAAATGGCGGATGTTTCGACGGGGACCTGCGTGCACCGCCCCGGTATCCCATCATCCAAGCCGGTTAGCAGTTGGAGTTCCGAGATAAAGTCGGTCGGGACGAGGAATCCGCCTTGCGAGTCGTCACCCTCTTCCATGTGACCAGCGGTTTTCACCGCCTTCTGCCAGGCGTCCAGGCGGGCAGAGATAACATTATCTCGCCCTGCCCGCCAGACATCCTTCAGGAACTCACCCGCATGGAGATAGCCCCCACGCGGATCAAGAGGCTGGCCGCTGGCCGTGCATTTAACGTCAGTGGCCTTATTCACAGTCAGCCTCCTTAAGTGGTCGTGGTGGTCGGAGGAACGTCGCCGAGGATCACAAACGGCGAGAGCGTCTCACCGCTGTATCGTGGCGTCAGCGGCGCAGGCCACCATGGCTGATGGTCGGTACGCAGCTCGCTGCGGAACGCCACCTCATTATAGTCAAAGCGCAGATGTATCGAGCTCTCGATACCGCGCATCCCGCCGGGCTTCTGCCCGAGGAACATCTGCGAGAGATCCGCAAAGATCAAATCACCCGCAGTGCCAAGTGTTTGGCATAGCTCCGTAAAGTAAATCGGCCTGCCGAGCAGTCGCCCATACGGGGCGTCAGCATCGCCGTTCGGGGGAATCCAGGTCAGCGCCGTTCCAGCGCCGGTGCCAGCGTCCATCGTCTGGAACTCGCCCATCGTATCGATGTTCGCCAGCCATACCGCATTGCCGAGCGAACGCGGGTACATACGCCGGTACATGTTCAGTACGTCCGCGCGCGTGATCGCACCTGCACCGGCACGCGCCACCGTAATGGTAGCGGGGGCTGGGATTATCCCCAGGCCCATACCGGCACCCGTGCCGTTGATGATGTCGTCCTCCAGGGTAAAGCGCAGCGAATCGGGGAACATCGTCCCGATGA
>SLKW01000186.1 GCA_007134405.1 Paracoccaceae bacterium | reverse complement strand
CGTAGAAGCCCATCGGCTGGGAATTGAGAAGCGCGCAGGCGAAGGCCGCCGGGTGGTGGCGCTTCATCCAGGCCGAGGCATAGACCAGAAGCGCGAAGCTGGCGGCGTGGGATTCGGGGAAGCCGTATTCGCCGAAGCCTTCGATCTGGGCAAAGCAGGCCTCGGCGAAGGCGGGCTCGTAGCCGCGCTCGGCCATGCCGGCCAGGAACCGGTCGCGGAAGGTGCCGATCGTGCCCATCCGCTTGAAGGTGGCCAGCGAGCGGCGCAGGCGGTCCGCCTCCTCGGGCGTGAAGCCGGCGGCGACCACGGCGATCTGCATGGCCTGTTCCTGGAAGAGCGGCACGCCGAGGGTGCGTTCGAGCACGGCCTTCAGGTCGGTCGAGGGCAGATTCACCTTTTCTTTCCCCTGCCTTCGGTTGATATAGGGATGCACCATCCCGCCCTGGATCGGGCCGGGGCGGACGATGGCGACCTCGATGACGAGGTCGTAGAAGCAGCGCGGGCGCATCCGGGGCAGGAAGTTCAGTTGCGCGCGGGATTCGACCTGGAAGACGCCGATGGCATCGGCCGCGCAGAGCATGTCGTAGACGCGCGGATCCTCGCGCGGCAGGTTTTCCAGCGTGTAGTGCGGCCCGCCGTGCCGGGCGATCAGGTCGAATCCTTTGCGGATGCAGGTGAGCATGCCGAGGCTGAGGACATCGACCTTGAGGATGCCGAGCGCGTCGATGTCGTCCTTGTCCCATTCGATGACCGTCCGCCCCTCCATCGCGGCGTTCTCGATGGGGCAGAGTTCGTCCAGGCGCCCGCGGGTGATGACGAAGCCGCCGACATGCTGGGAAAGGTGGCGGGGGAAGCCGATGATCTCGGCAATCAGGGCCATGGTCTGCGAAAGCCGTCGGTCGGTGGGGTCGAGGCCCAGTTCGCGCAACTGATCCTCGCCCGGCGGGCGCGCGGACCAGCCCCATTGCAGCCCGGCGATGGCGGCGATCATATCGGCCGAGAGCCCCATGACCTTGCCCACCTCGCGGATCGCGGCGCGGGTGCGGAAATGGATCACGGTCGCGGTGAGGCCGGCGCGGTGGCGGCCGTATTTCTCGTAGATGTGCTGGATCACCTCCTCGCGGCGTTCGTGCTCGAAATCGACGTCGATATCGGGGGGCTCGCCGCGCGCCTCGGACATGAAGCGCTCGAAGACCATCGAGATCGTGTCGGGGGCGACCTCGGTGATGCCGAGCGCGTAGCAGATGACCGAGTTCGCCGCCGAGCCGCGGCCCTGGCAGAGGATACCCTGGGAGCGGGCGAAGGCGACGATGTCGTGGACGGTGAGGAAATAGGCGGCGAAGCCGAGGCGGGCGATGATGCGCAGTTCCTTTTCCACCTTCTCGAGCGTGGCCTGCGGCGTGCCGTCGGGGAAGCGGCGGCGCAGCCCCTCGGTCGTCAGGCGTTCGAGCCGGGTCTGGGGTGGCTCGGTGCCGGTGATCTCGTCGGGGTATTCGTAGCTGAGTTCATCGAGCGAGAAGGTGCAGCGCGCGGCGATCTCGAGCGTGCGGCGGATCGCGGCGGGGTGGGTGCGGAAGAGCCGCTCCATCTGGGCAGGGGGCTTCAAGCGGCGTTCGGCATTGGGCAGCGCATGGGTGCCGATGGCGTCGATGGTCAGCCCCGCGCGGATGCAGGTGAGCACGTCGGCGAGGCGCCGACGGCTGGCATGGTGGAGGATCACGTCGCCCACCGCGACAATCGGCAAGCCGGCGCGCTGCGCGAGCGTCGCCAGTGTCGCCAGCCGTGCGCGGTCATGGCCGTCGTAGCGGGGAGCGGCACCGAGATAGACCTGGCCGGGGAAGCGGCGAGCGAGGGTTTGGAAGTCGCTGAGATCTTCTAAATTGTGTTCCAATATTTCGGGCATTGCCCCCGCCCGTGCGCCAGCGCGGGCAGCGCATGGCCCGCCCCCATGGAGCGGGCGCTCCTGCGCCCACCCCTCGGGCCGGGCGCTGCCCACGCTTCCGTGATGATCAGAAGAGGTTGAAACCAACACATCCGGCGGCAGGGCGATCAGCACCATGCCTTCGCCCCATTCCTCCAGATCGGCGCGCGTCAGGCGGCATTCGCCCTTCCCCGCCCGCAGCTTGCCCACCGATAGCAGCCGCGAGAGCCGGGCATAGGCGGCGCGATCCATCGGCAACGCCATCCACTCCACGGCGCTGTCTTCCAGCACCAGCCGCGCGCCGACGATCAGCCGCGGCAGCCTACCCGCTGGTGCAAGCCCCGCCTGGGGGGCGATCTCCTGCCGGCTGGAGGCGTCGATGCGTACCTGCCCGCGCACCCGCACCCTGCCGCCCTCGGCCTGCGCGCGTTTGAGTTCGCGCAGCGCCACATGCGCGCGCACCACGCCCGCGAGCGAGTTGCGGTCGGCAATGGCGATGGCCGACAGCCCCAGTTCCGCCGCCCGCGCCACCAGTTCCTCGGGGTGCGAAGCGCCGCGCAGGAACGAGAAGTTCGACATCGCGCAGAGCTCGACATAAGCCGGGGCCCCACTGGCGTGGGCATCGGTGATCGAGGCAGGCGCAGGCATTGGCGGCATGCTCCGGAATGGCAGCGGAGGGGCGACTCGACTCGTGCCAGCGCCCGGACTAGAAAGAACATAAGAAGAACATTTGAGCCGATCAACGCAGAATCAAACGAGATCGACCGAAGCCATGGGCCGCCGCATCCTCTCCCTCTGGCTTCCCCGGCTGGCCAGCGAGCGTGCGCTGCGCCGGGCGGGGGTCGGTGATCTGGCCCTGGCGGTGGTCGAGAAGCGCGGCCCGGCCGAGGTGCTGGCCTGCCTTTCCCCCGCGGCCGAGGCGCTGGGGCTGCGCCGCGGCCAGCCGCTGGCCGAGGCGCGGGCGCTGGCGCCGGGCCTGGTCACGCGGCCCGCCGACCCAGACGGGCAGGCGCAGCTTCTGGCGGCGCTCAACCGCTGGGCCCTGCGCTATGCGCCCTGGGCGGCGGTGGATGGGACCGACGGGCTGATCCTGGACACCACGGGCGCCGCGCATCTGATGGGGGGCGAAACCGCCTTGGCCGCCGACCTGCGCGCGCGGCTTCATGCCGCGGGCTTCACCGCGCGCCTGGGATTGGCCCCCACACGCGGCGCGGCCTGGGCACTCGCGCGCTTCGCCCCGGTCCCCGTCACGCTGACCGAAGACGCGGAGGCCGCCCTCGCTCCCCTGCCCCTTGCCGCCCTGCGCCTGCGGACCGAAACGGTCGAGGCGCTGGCCCGCCTGGGCCTGCGGCAGGTGCGCGACCTTGCCCGCACTCCGCGCGCCGCCCTGATCCGCCGGTTCGGGCCCGAACTCGCGCTGAGACTCGACCAGGCCCTGGGGACGGTGGCCGAGCCGGTGGATCCGGCGCCGCCCCCTGCCCCCTTCGCCGTGCGCCTGACCCTGCCCGAACCGATCGGGCTGACCGACGATGTGATGGCGGCGCTTGCTCGCCTGCTCGAGCGGCTCTGCGACCGGCTGGCCGAGGCCGGGCGGGGCGCGCGGCACCTGCGGCTGGAACTGGCCCGCACCGATGGCAGCCGGGCCGAGGCGGCGGTGACGCTGGCCCGCCCGATGCGTGACCCCGCCGCCATCGCCGCGCTTTTCGACCGGGCGGTGGGAGCGCTGGACGCAGGCTTCGGCTTCGACGCGCTGCGCCTCAGCGCGCCGGGAACCGAGCCGCTGGCGCCGGCGCAATTGACCGCCGCACAGGCCCGCACCACACCCGAGGCCGATGCGCTGGCCGATCTGCTGACGCGGCTGGGCAACCGGTTGGGACTGGAGGCTCTGAGCCGCTTCCTGCCCGCCGAAAGCCACATCCCCGAACGCGCCTTTCAGGTGGCCTCGGCCATCTGGGCGCCACCTCCCGCCCCTGGTGCCTGGCCCGCCGCCCCTGAACGGCCGCTGATCCTGTTCCCCCCCGAACCCCTGCCCGGCCTGACCGGCCCCGCGCCGCCCCGCCGCTTCACCTGGCGGCGGCGCCGGCTGAGCACGCTTTCCGCCCGCGGCCCTGAACGCATCGCGCCCGAATGGTGGCTCGACGATCCCGCCTGGCGGACGGGGCTGCGCGACTACTGGCGCATCGACACGACCGAGGGGCCGCGGCTGTGGCTCTTCCACACGCCGCAGGCGCCGGGCTGGGCGGTACAGGGCGCGTTTGCCTGATCCGCCTTCGCCCTTGCCTTGCGCGGCCCGAGAAGTCAGAACAGGGGTCACTGGCCCCGTGGCTCAACTGGATAGAGCAGCCCCCTCCTAAGGGGCAGGTTGCAGGTTCGAATCCTGCCGGGGTCACCATACCAGGCATTTCCTGTTTTTCACCGCTTCCGAGGCGAGGCGATTCTGTCGTCCTGCGCGGCTCGAAACATGGTCCACAAGGATGGCGCTCGGGGTCGCTTCTACCAGAGCAGGAAAACCCCTCCGGCCAAAAGGCAGATGATCAGGACCGGCACGCCGGTGAAGCGCATCACCTTGCCCTCCCTCGCCTCAAGACCGACGGAGCCCGCAGCCATCGCGATGTTGGAAAGCGAAATCATGTTGCCGACCCCGGCCCCGATAAGCTGAAGCGCGAGGAACCGCGCCACGGGCGCGTCCAGCGCCTCGGCCGAGTCAACCTGCAGCCCCGCGAAAAGCAGGTTCGAGACGGTCGCGCTGCCAGTCATGAACGACCCGATCGCGCCCAGAAACGGGCTGAAGACCACGAACGCCCCGCCCAGTTGCTCGGCGAAACCTTCGCCCAGCACCTTGGGCATCGAAGGCAGACCCGCCTGGTTGGTCTCGGACCAGAGCAGAAGCTGCGTCAAGGCAATGATGAAGATCAGCACAACCGAGGCGAGGCGAAGCCGTCGAAAGCTGGCCTCGACGGCGCTTCGCAAATGATCGCCCCTTACCTTGAAGAGCAAAAGCGCGGTGAGGAGCGCCAGGGCAAGGTAAAAATAGGGGGTGAAAAGCGGCGAAATTTCCTGTCCCAGTTGAAGCTGGCGGAACTCGCCGAAGGAGAACGTCACGCTCTGCAATGCGTCACGAAGGGGCGGCACCGTCCGCGAGACGATCAGCGCCAGCGCCATCACGGCGAATGGCGCAAAACTGCGCGCGACATCGAGAGGCATGCCTGACTCCGACGCGCGGGTTCGCTTCGCCGGCTCCGGCGCACCCGGCAGCAAGATCCCGCGCCGCGCCGCAAAGGTGATCGCGAGGATCGCCGACGCGCCACCGACGATCGAAGGAAGTTCCGGCCCGACCAGATACGCAACCGCAAAATAGGGAACACTAAAGCTGAGCGCAGAGAATACCGCGAACGGCAGAAACTCGCGAAACCGTCCCTTGCCAGTCCCTCGGGCGACCACATAGGCGATGGAGCACGTCACGATAACCGCGGCCCCGGCTTGCAGCGCCGCGGCCTGAACCACCGCGCTCGCCGCGACATCGTCGGGCAGGTCCAGACCGCGAAACCCGATGACGACCGGAGTGCCGGCCGCACCGAACGGTACGGCGGTGCTGTTGCCGATCAGCGAGATCGCGACCGCCTTGACCGGGCTGAAACCGAAATGGACAAGCAGGGGTGCGGCGAGAACGGCAGGCGTCCCGAAGCCCGCGATGCCTTCGACGAAGCCGACAAGTCCCCAGGCAAGAAGCATCGCCAGGACCCGGTCATCGGTCGTGACGCGCGCCACCGCGACTTTGACCCTGTCCAGTGCGCCCGTTTCGATCATCAGGTTGAGCACGAGAAGCGCCATGACGACGATCAGCATGACCTCGACAAAGACGATCAAGGCGTCGAGCAGGCTTGCGACGAACACCGCGCCGGTGATCTGCCAGACACCGAAAGCAATGGCCACCGTGATCGCATAGCTTATCGGCGCGGCCTCATAGGCAGGCCGGCGAAAGGCGATCAGCAGCAAAAAAAGGACCAGGAAGGGGAGAAGGGTTGTCAGGAATAAGCCCAT
>SLKW01000040.1 GCA_007134405.1 Paracoccaceae bacterium | reverse complement strand
GATTGAGCCCGGAAACGAGGACCGCCATGCGCGCCAATTCAGCATCCGCCATTCGTCTGACCCATTTCGCACGCAACGAGCGCGGGTTTTTCACCGTATTCAGCCTTTACGCGCTGATCGTGGTCATCCTGCTGGCCGGCTTCGCGCTGGACCTGGCGAACCATTATTCGACCCGGACCCAGTTGCAGGTCGCCGCGGACACGGCCGCCCATGCGGCGCTGGTCACGCGCCAGAGGGAAAACGCCGAGGATGCGAAGGACGCCGCGCTTACGCTGCATGCCTACAACATGTCGCCCGACCGTTATGGCGCCGTGCTGACCGAGGACGACATCGAGTTCGGAACCTGGAGCTTCTCGCAGCGGATGTTCAACCCCGACCCGGATTCGCGCACCGCGGTCCGCGCGACGACCCGTCAGGTCAGCAGCCGCGCCAACGAATTGCGCACCTTCCTTCTCCGCTTTGCCGGCGTCGGCTCGTTCGATGTCGCCGCCACGGCGGTCTTTACGCGCTACCAGCCTGCCTGCCTGCGCGAGGGATTCGTGGCCGAGGGACGCGTCGACATGCAGTCGAACAACACCTTCCTGAACGGTTTCTGCATCCATTCGAACGACCACGTGCGGATCAACCAGAACAACTTTTTCGAGGAAGGGACCATCGTCTCGATGCCCGATCTCGACAAACTCGACGTCCCCAATAGCGGTTTCGAGCGCAACGAAGGCCTGGAAGCGGCGCTACGCGAGGGCCGGATCGACATCCGCATCCTCAACGAATTCAACAATATCTACTCGGGCCTTCTGGATCGCGAGCCGGAATACCTGCCGGACTATATCGATCCTCTGGACCCGGTGGTTCAGCGGAACCTGACCAGCAACAACAATTCGCTTACCGCTGCGGACTTCACGCCGAACCGTGTTCACCACCTGACCTGCACCTCCAATAACGGATCGATCAGTGTTCCGAACAACACGGTCATCAGCAACGTCGTCATCGTGACCAATTGTCCGATCTCCCTTGGACAGAACGTTCAGTTGCAGGATGTCGTCGTTGCCTCGACCTCGACTCATAACCGCTCGATCGAGGGGGCCTCGGGCGTCAATATCGGCAAACCCGACAACTGCGCGCCTGGCGGCGGCGCGCAGATCCTGACCATGGGGGGCATGCGCTTTCCATCAAGCCTGGGGATTTTCGGCGGCCAGCTGCTTGCGCAGGGCAATATCGAGTTCGCCGCCCGCGCCGACGGAATCCAGGGCGCCTCCATGGTCGCCGGGGGCGAGATCGACGGAACGTCGAATTCCAACATGTCGCTTTGCGGGACCGGGATGGAAGGCAATTTCGAGGCGAACTATTTCCGCATGGTGTTGTAACTCCGATAAAAGCGCCACTTTCGTCCAAGTTGGAGCGCCGGGCCTAGCGCATCTGCAGGCGGTCTTCGCGGCAGCGAGTGCGGCTTCACCTGGCTGCACCGGCGGGCCATGAGGCGGCGGGAGAGCGCGCGTTCGCTTCACCTCACGGCCTGCGGGCGCGCCGATGCCGCCCGCGGGCAAAAACATGTCGGGCACAGGCAGCAAACCGGTCGGTTTTTGTCTCAAAGGCTGGGGGATACTCGTGCAGCCCTTCCCTCCCGCCAGAGAGGACCACGACCGTGTCGGACGACCCGCTGCTTCAGCCTTATCGCCTGCGGCATCTGACGCTGCGCAACCGGATCATGACCACCGCGCATGAGCCGGCCTATCCCGAGGACGGGATGCCCAAGGACCGCTATCGCGCCTATCACGAGACGCGCGCCCGGGCCGGCGTGGCGCTGGCGATGACGGCAGGCTCGGCCACCGTGTCGCGCGACTCGCCGCCGTCCTTCAACAACATCCTCGCCTGGCGGGACGAGGTCGTGCCGTGGATCCGCCAGCTTACCGATGCCTGCCACGAACACGGCTGCGCGGTGATGATCCAGCTCACCCACCTCGGTCGCCGTACCCGCTGGGACAAGGGCGACTGGCTGCCCTCCGTCGCGCCCGGCCCCGTCCGCGAACCCGCGCATCGCGCCAGCCCGAAGGTCCTGGAAGACTGGGACATCGACCGCATCATTGCCGATTACGCCGATGCCGCTGAGCGGATGCAGGCCGGCGGCATGGACGGGATCGAGTTAGAGTCCTACGGCCACCTGATGGACGCCTTCTGGTCGCCGCGGCTCAACGCGCTCGGCCCCGACTGGAACGGCGATCTGGATGCGCGGATGCGGTTCACCTGGGCGGTGCTGGACGCCGTGCGCGCCCGCACCGGCCCCGACTTCATCGTTGGCCTGCGCTACACCGCCGACGAACGCCACCCGGACGGGATCTCGGTGTCCGAGGGGCTGGAGATCTCGCGCCGGCTCGCCGCCAGCGGCAAGGTCGATTTCCTCAACGTCATCCGCGGCCATATCGACACCGACCCCGCGCTGACCGACGTCATCCCGATCCAGGGCATGCCGTCGGCCCCGCATCTGGACTTCGCCGGCACCATCCGGCGCGAGACCGGCCTGCCCACCTTCCACGCTGCCCGCATCCCCGACGTCGCCACCGCCCGCCATGCCGTGGCCTCGGGACTTCTGGACATGGTTGGCATGACCCGCGCCCACATGGCCGACCCGCTGATCGTGCAGAAGGTTATGGCGGGGCGGGAGGAGGACATCCGCCCCTGCGTCGGCGCCAACTATTGCCTCGACCGGATCTATGCCGGGGGTGCTGCGCTCTGCATCCACAACCCAGCCACGGGCCGCGAACTCAGCCTGCCCAACCACATCCTGCCCGCCGGCACCCGCAAACGCATCGTCATCGTCGGCGCCGGCCCTGGGGGCTGCGAGGCCGCCCGCGTCGCCGCCGAACGCGGCCACACCGTCACCGTCTTCGAGGCCCAGCCCCACCCCGGCGGCCAGATCCGCCTGACCGCGCAATCGCCGCGCCGGCGCGAGATGATCTCGATCATCGACTGGCGCATGGCCCAATGCGCCGCCCGGGACGTTACCTTCCATTTCAACCACTGGGCCGAGGCCGAGGACATCACCGCGCTGGCCCCCGATGTGGTCATCATCGCCACGGGCGGCCTGCCGCATACGGAGGTCTGCGCCACCGGCAACGCGCTGGTGGTCAGCGCCTGGGACATCCTTTCAGGCGACGCCAAGCCCGGCAGCCGGGTGCTGATCCACGACGAGGCCGGCGACCACGCGGGCCTTCAAGCGGCCGAAACGATCGCCCGCATCGGCGCGCATGTGGAAATCATGACACCCGACCGCAACTTCGCCCCCGAGGTCATGGGCATGAACCTCGTCCCCTACATGCGCGCGCTCCAACCCCTCGACGTCCGCTTCACGGTCGCCCAACGCCTCCGCGACGTGCGCCGCTCCGGCAACATGCTGACGGCGGAGATCGGCACCGACTATTCCGACCACATCGAGACCCGCGACTTCGACCAGGTGGTGGTCAACGCCGGAACCCTGCCGCTGGACGCGCTCTACTTCGAGCTGAAACCCCTCTCCCGCAACCGCGGCGCGGTAGACTACACGGCCCTTATCGACGGTCGCCCGCAGCCCGAGGGCGACGGCTTCGCCCTATACCGCATCGGCGACGCCGTCTCGGCCCGCAACACCCATGCTGCCATACACGACGCCCTGCGCCTGATGAAAGACATCTGACCCCACCCCCAGGATCCCGCCCGATGATCAGCGACTCCGACCTCCTCTATCTCCTGATGTCCCGAAAGCCGTGGCACTCCCTACCGCAACCCTTCTACACTGACCCCGACGTCTACCGCGCCGACCTGCGCCACATCTGGCAGGCCGACTGGGTCTTCGCCGCGCCCTCCGCCGACCTGCCCAAACCAGGCAGCTTCCAGACCCTGCAACTGGGCGACGCGCCGGTGATCCTGGTGCGCGGGCGCGACCGGGTGATCCGGGCCTTTCACAACTCCTGCCGCCACCGCGGCAGCCGGGTCTGCACGGCCGAGCGGGGCAGTTCGGCGCGGCTGGTGTGCCCGTACCACCAATGGACCTATGACCTCGACGGACAGCTGATCTGGACCCGCGACATGGGGCCGGACTTCGACGCCTCGGCCCATGGCCTCGGGCCCATCCACTGCGGCGAGATATCGGGCATGGTGTTCATCTGCCTCGCCGCCACCGCCCCGGACACAGCGGCGCTCGAGGCGCAGGCGGCGCGGTACCTCGGGCCGCATGACGTGACGGGGCTGAAAGTCGCCCACCGCTCCAGCATCGTGGAAAAGGCCAACTGGAAGCTGGTGCTGGAGAACAACCGCGAGTGTTACCACTGCAGTGGCTCGCACCCGTCGCTGTGCATCACCTTCCCCGACGACCCCAACCTCGTGGGCGCGGACGACAGCGACACTTCAAACGCCGGCCGCGCCCATGTCGCGCGCTGCGAGGCCGCGGGCCTGCCCGCGAAATACGTCATCGACCCTATGGAACGCTGGCGCTTCGTGCGCATCCCCTTCCTCGCGAACGCCGTCAGCTACACCATGGACGGCAAGGCCGCTGTCGCCCGCCGCATCGGCCGTATCCCCTTCGACGATGCGGGCTCGTGCCTTTTCTTCCACTACCCCAATCTCTGGAGCCACTTCCTCTCCGACCATGTCCTGACCTTCCGGGTCCTGCCCTTAGGCCCGCAGCAGACCGAGGTCACCACGACCTGGCTCGTACACCCGGAGGCCGAGGAAGGCCGCGACTACGACCTCGAACGCCTCACGGAGGTCTGGATCGCCACCAATGACGAGGACCGCCGCATCGTCGAGGACAACCAGCGCGGCGTGAACTCGCCCGCCTACTGCCCCGGCCCCTACAGCCGCGTGCAGGAAGGGGGCGTGAATCAGTTCGTGGACTGGTACTGCCGCACCCTGCAGAATCGCCTCATCGGCCCGGCAGACCGCACCCGCCCGCTGGCGGCGGAGTGACCCCATGATCCCAATGCCGACCGCCGGGACGCTGGTCTGGACCGACGCCGAACCCCTTGAATGCGTGGCCGTCCTGCCCGAGACGCCGGGGGTCAAGACCTTCGTCTTCCGCCCTCCCTCCGGCGCTACCTTCGTCTTCCGCGCGGGCCAGTTCCTGACGCTGGACCTGCCGCTGCCGGGCGGCGCGATGCAGCGCACCTACACCATCTCGTCCTCGCCCATCACGAATGCCTACGTCTCCATCACCAACAAAGTGCAACCGGGCTCGATCGGCACGCGCTGGATGCACGACCACCTGACCGTCGGAATGCGCCTGCGCGCCTTCGGCCCCTCGGGGCTCTTCCACCTGCCCTCCCAGCCCGACGGGAAATTCTTGTTCATTTCCGCGGGCTCGGGCGTCACTCCGATGATGTCCATGGCCGCCACGCTGTGCGAGCGCGGCGAGGAGCCCGACCTCGTCTTCATCCAGGCCGCCCACCGCCCCCGCGACCTGATCTTCCGCGGCCGGCTCGAATACATGGCCTCCCGCGTCTCGGGCCTGGCACTCCACTTCGTCGTCAGCCGCCCTGATCCCTACGAGGTCTGGACCGGCTATCGCGGTCAGCTCAACCAGCTCATGCTGGGGCTGATGTGCAGCGACTATCTGGAGCGTGAGGTCTATTGCTGCGGTCCCGAGGGGTTCATGACGGCAGTCCGCGAGATCCTGATCTCGCTGGGCTATGACATGATCCGCTACCACCAGGAAAGCTTCGCCGCCCCAGCCCACACGGCGGCCCAGATCACCGAATTTGACGACCCCTGCCCCGACGAGAGCGCCCCGGCCGAGATTGTTTTCACCCGCTCGGGCGTCACCGTCGACTGCACCGAGGCCGACACGATCCTGCAAGTCGCGCGCAGCCACGGAGTGGCCCTGCCTGCGGGCTGTAACTTCGGCCTGTGCGGCACTTGCAAGCAGCGCAAGCTCTCGGGCGAGGTGCACATGGTCCACAACGGCGGCATCATGGAAGATGAGATCGCCGAGGGCTTCATCCTGGCCTG
>SLKW01000001.1 GCA_007134405.1 Paracoccaceae bacterium | reverse complement strand
GGATGACGCAGAAGGAAGTCGGTGGACAGCTGCGCCTGCGCGAAATCGCGGGTCGTCAGCACGGCTTCCATGCGCGCGATATTGGTGCCGATCCCAGCCACTTCCAGTGCCGCGAGGCCATTGCGAAGGCGTGCCAGCGCGGTCGCACTGTCGGCGCCATGCGCGATCAGCTTGGCGATCATCGGGTCGTAGTAATGCGAGATGGTGCTACCCGTCTCGACAGCGCTGTCGAGGCGGAGGCCGGGCAGCTCGGGCAGATGCCAACGGGTGACGGTGTGCCCGCCGGTTCCGTCGAGGGCGATGCGCGCCTCGATCGCCGCGCCAGTGGTGGTGACATCGGCCTGCGTCATCGCCATCGCCTCGCCGCGCGCGATCCGCAGCTGCCAGGCGACCAAGTCGAACCCTGTCACCGCCTCAGTAACCGGATGCTCGACCTGGAGCCGGGTGTTCATTTCGAGGAAATGAAAGCTGCCAGTTGCGGGGTCGTAGAGGTATTCGACCGTCCCGGCATTTCGGTAGCCGATATGCCGGGCCAATGCGACCGCGCCCTCGGTCATTGCGGTGCGTAGGTTGTGGGGGATGTCGGGGGCCGGCGCCTCCTCGATGAGTTTCTGGTGGTTCGCCTGGATCGAGCAGTCGCGGTCGCCGAGGTGCACGACCTGCCCGTGATGATCGGCGAGGATTTGAACCTCGACATGGCGCGCGCCTTCGACGAGCCGCTCAAGCAGCACGTCGGAAGAACCGAAGGCCGCCTGCGCCTCTCGCAGGGCGGCGTCGAGCGCGGCGGGAAAGGTGGCGAGATCGTCGACGCGCCGGATGCCGCGCCCGCCGCCCCCGGCGCTGGCCTTGATCAGCAGCGGCACGCCCAGGCGTGCGGCCTCCTCCGCCAAGGTTGCGTCAGACTGATCGGCACCACGGTAGCCAGGCAGGATCGGCAGGCCAACGGCCTCGGCCTCGGCCTTGGCGGCGGATTTCGATCCCATCAGCGCGATGACTTCAGCCGTGGGACCGACCCAGACCAGGCCGGCGTCAACCACCGCGCGCGCGAAATCCGCGTTCTCGGACAGAAACCCGTAGCCGGGATGCACCGCCTGGGCGCCCGCGCGCTTTGCCGCCGCGATCAGGCGTGCAGGATCGAGGTAGCTCTGCGCGGCCTCGGCCGGGCCGATGGGCAATGCCACGTCCGCCTCGGTGACAAAGGGGGCGTCCCGGTCGGCATCGGAATAGACCGCGACCGCGCGCAGGCCGAGCACGCGGCAGGCACGGATGATGCGGCGCGCAATCTCGCCCCGGTTGGCGATCAGGACGGTCTCGAAGCTCATGCCCCGCTCCGCCAGGGCGGTGTGCGGCGCGCGAGGAAGGCGTCGATCCCCGCGCGTCCCTCGGGGCTTTCCCAGGCATCGGCCAGCCGTTCGGAGGTCAGAGCGACGTGATCTCCCGGCGGCATGGCGGCAACGTCGCGGATCAGCCGCTTGGTCGCGGCCACGGCACCCGGCGCGGCCTCCAGATGCGCGGCCACCACCGCCTCGACGGCCGCGTCCAGATCGGCGGCCGGCACTACGCGATCCAGCAGGCCGATGCGCTCGGCATGGGCGGCGTCGAAGAGCGCGCCCGACAGCATGGTCGCCCGCGCCCGCGCCGTCCCGATCCGGGCAATAACATGGGGCGAGATGTTGGCCGGGATGAGGCCCAGCCTCACCTCGGTCAACCCGAACCGCGCATCGGCCGCGCCGATGGCCACGTCGCAGACCGTAATCATGCCTATGCCGCCGCCAAAGGCAGGCCCCTGGATGCGGCCGATCAGGGGTTTCGGCAGGTGTGCCAGCGTAGTCAGCATGCGGCCCAGCTCGGCGCTCTGCGCGACACGTCCGGCGCGCTCGAGCGCCAGCGTGTCACGGAACCAGCCGATGTCACCGCCGGCGCAGAAGCTGTTGCCAGCGCCGGTCAGCACCACGACGCGCACAGCCGAGTCTGCGGCCAGCCGCACCGCGGCGTGCGACAGCTCCGCGATGAGCGTCGCGTCGAGCGCGTTGTGCCGTTCGGGCCGGTTCAGCGTCAGATGTGCGACGCCGCGCGGATCGGTCATCAGGGTCATAGTTTCGAATTCTGCCATCGCTTACATCCGGTAGACGGGAGAAAATTGTTCGTTGTCAGGGCGCGAGGCCAGCAGCGCGAGGCACAGTCCAAGGACGTCGCGCGACTGCGCGGGTTCGATGATGCCGTCGTCCCACAGCCGAGACGTCGCGTAATAGGGGTCGCTCTGTTCTGCATATTGCGCGCGGACCTTGGCCTCGACTTCGGCCAGTTCGTCTTGGGTCGGTGGCTGGCGCAGGTTGCCGCGGCGCAGTTGCAGCATCACGTTTGCCGCGATATCGGCCGACATGGTGGCGACGCGCGCCGAGGGCCAGGCGAAAAGGAAATCAGGCCGAAACCCGCGCCCGCACATCCCGTAATTGCCCGCCCCGTAGGAACCGCCCACGATCAGCGACAGTTTCGGGACGCGCGCATTGGCCATCGCGTAGACCATCTTGGCGCTGTCCTTGGCGATGCCGCCGCGCTCGGCCTCGGTGCCGACCATGAAGCCCGTGATGTTGTGCAGGAAAAGAAGCGGGATGCGGCGCTGGTCGCAGATCTGGATGAACTGCGCGGCCTTCAGCGCGGCTTGCGAGACAAGGGCCCCGTTGTTGCCAATGATTCCCACCGGGCAGCCGTGGATCGCCGTGAAGGCACAGACGGCGCTGGCACCCCACTCCGGCTTGAACTCGGTGAAGGCCGACCCGTCCACCAGCCGCGCCATCGCCTCGCGGGCGTCGTAGGGATGGCGGGGATCGGCGCTGACAATGCCGGCCAGCTCGGCGGCATCGAAGACGGGGGGCAGCGGCTCGCGGGGCGGCCGCCATCCGGCGCGGGGATCGGGCAGGTCGGCGACCAGCTGGCGCAGCAAGGCCAAGCCCTCGGCCTCGGTCGTCACGCGGTAGTCGCAAACGCCAGAGATGGTCGTGTGCATCTCGGCCCCGCCCAGGGTTTCGCCCTCTACCTCCTCCTGAACGGCGACCTTCACGATCGAGGGACCGCCAAGGTGAATGCGCGCCTGCCCCTCGACCATGATCACCTGATCGGCAAGGGCGGGGATATAGGCGCCCCCCGCCGTGCAGCCGCCGAACACGAGCGCGATCTGCGCCAGCCCCGATGCCGACATCCGGCATTGCCGCCAGAAGGCATTGCCGAAGTGGTCACGGTCGGGAAAGACGCGGTCCTGCTCGGGCAGATAGGCGCCGCCGCAATCCACCAGATAGAGGCAGGGCAGAAGCAGATTGGCGGCGATCTCCTGGGCGCGGACGTGTTTCTTGACCGTTTCGTGGAAGAAGCTGCCGCCCTTCACTGTGGCATCATTGGCGATCAGCATCACCGGGCGGCCGTGAACGATGCCGATCCCGGTGGCGATGCCGGCGCCCGGCACCGCATTGTCGTACTGGCCCCAGGCGGCAAGCGACGAGAGTTCCAGAAACGCCGTTCCGGAATCGCAGAGCCGGTCAACCCGGTCGCGGACAAGAAGCTTGCCGCGGGCGCGATGCCGGGCGACATGTTCGGCGCTTCCGCCCCGCGTGACCTCGGACAGACGCGCGCGCAAAAGATCGGTCTGCGCCTGAAAAGCCGCGGCATTCGCAGCGAACTCCGGGCTGTCAGGGCGGATCGCCGTCTCGAATTTCATGCGCCGACATCCTCCAGCAGGCGATCGAGCAGTACCTGAGCCAGGTGATCGGCCAAGGCCTCAAGGTCGGTCCGCGCCGGATCGACCCATTCCAGCGTCGCGTTCATCGCACCGATGAAGATGGCCACGCGCTCGGGCAGACGGCTCTGTTCGGCCGCGCATGTCGGCGCCAGAAGCTCGGACCAAATCGCCTGATAGGCCCGCCGCTCCGGCAGGTTGGCGCGCCGCAACGCTTCGGGGAGTTGCCCGAAGATCCGGACATTGGCCGAGGTGTAGTCGCTCAGGCTGTGCAATGCATGCAGATGCGCCCGCAGGGCCGTGACCAGCCGCGGTTTCGCGCCCGCGTCCGGCGGCAGGGCGTCGAGCGCTGCCGCGACCGTCTCGCGCACCACGGCAATGCCGCGATCCATCACCGCGATTACCAAATCGTCCTTCGACGGGAAATGATAGTAGAGGCTCGGTGTGCGCATGCCGGCCTCGGTTGCGATGTCGCGCATGGAAACCGCCGCGTAGCCGCGCGTGCGAAAGTGCCGGGCGGCGATATCAAGGATCTGAAGGCGCCGGGCTTCACCGGCAGTCGAGGCAGGTCGAAATTCGTCTTGCGCCAAAGGCGTCTGCGCCATCGGTGTTCTCGCAGCTAAATCTATCTAACGATAGGTAGAATAATTACATGGCGCAAGCGCAAAGACGCATCTCAGCATTCGAGTGAGTTCTGACTGGGGTGGTAGCCACCATGATGGGGCGTCATCGGCACCAGGCGAACGGTTCCCCTCCGGACGTCGGGCACGAGCTCGATGCCGTATTGGGCGCCAAGACGCGCCGGGTCGCTCAGAAAGCGCTGAAGCCTCTCGCGTTCGAGGGAGTCTGACTTGTCGCCCAAGGTTTCGAGGTTTTCCGCGCCTCGGCGGTCAGGCCGGCCGGACCTTCCGCAGCTTCCCAGTCCTCCTGCCGAAGCCCGATGCGCCGGCGCAGCTCGGCAAGGATCTCGGCCGACACCGCCGCAGGGTGACCGCCGTCCTCCCTCTCAGCGCGGGCTGGGGAAAGATCACCGCTGCGGTCATCATCCCGCTCACGGTCCGCGCGCAATCGATCGACGGCGGTCAGCGTCCGCTCTGGGCCAATGACGTTTCTTCAGTACTGGTGCGCCCGCCGGAGCTTCGGGAACGATGGGTCGTCGCTCTAACTTTTCGTCCCTTCCAGGTTTTTTAATCACAGGAGATCGCACCATCTACTGGTAAGTCGCCTACCACACTCACCTGCAACAAAAGGAAATAACATGACCCCAAAATATCCTCACGTTCAAGTTCAGCTAACCGGCGAAGACGGTTCGGCTCCCGCTATCATCGCACGATGCCGCCAGGCTGCTATGCAGGCCGGGATATCGAAGGCTGAGCGCGATGAGTTCATGCGAACTGCCTATTCCGGCGACTACCAAAACGTGATTCTCACTGCATGCGAATGGTTCAACTGCACTTGAGAAACGACGAGCCCGGGCCGCGACGACACGAGGCACAACTGCTCATCGTCCACTCTGCGCGACTGCGGGGGCCTGCAAACGCTCGCTGATATTCGCGCCGACTTCATCGACATCCAGCGCCATATTTTCCGCTGGTCCGGCCCCGGGCGCCGGCATTGGCCCTCAAAACCAGGAGCGGACACCATTTGCCTGAAAGAATAGTCATTCGATTGCGAAAATGGCGATTGCTTGATTGATTTTGCACCGTCTTGAACTTTGGCGCCCGTGTCTCTTCCGCCCCTTCGAACGCTCGGCACGAACTCTCAACCGCAAGGTGTCACATCCCGAATCCGCGGCCACGGCAGTTCAGGGCATATCGCCGCGGCAGGCGCAAATGGCCGGTATCGAGACGCCTCAATGCAGCGCCGCACTCCGCCCGACCGGCAGCAAAGGGCCGGACAGGTCGCCGCGCCTGCTCGGTTGCCGAGAGCACCACGCCACAGACGAATGGCCGGTGTGGGGCTCGAAGGTGCCTTGCGGCGGTGCAGCAAGAGGTACAGTTTCTCGGCGTTCTCGAGGTCGGCAATAGCAAGGTGCGCTTAGTTTGTTTGCACGCGCAGAAAAGGTCCGAAGTTCGCCCTTCGTGTCGATCCAGTGCCGCAGACGCTGCGTAGGAATCACGTGACGGGTCCTGACCTGCACCCCGGAAGCTCCCTCGCTGTGATGTAGAGTCTGCCCAACCTGAAGGAGCAGACGACATGAGGAAAAGCCGTTTCACCGAGGCGCAGATTATCGGGATGATCAAGGAGCAGG
>SLKW01000324.1 GCA_007134405.1 Paracoccaceae bacterium | reverse complement strand
GCGCGGTGCCCGGCCCAACGCGAGGAAGGTTGTGCGTGCAGCGCACAGCTCGACGAGGGGCGGCAGAACACCCGAAAACCCATCACGCCATCGCTTCCCTGCGGCCCGCAGCCGCGCTATAGAGGCAGTGGGGATTTCAGCGAAAGGGTTACCGACATGGACGATATCGTCATTCTCAGCGGCGCGCGTACCGCCATCGGCACGTTCGGCGGCAGTCTGGCCGGCACGCCGCTCAACGAGATCGCGACGCATGCGACCACGGCCGCGCTCGAGCGCGCCGGCGTCGAGGGCGGGCAGATCGGCCATGTCGTCTTCGGCCATGTCGGCAATACCGAGCCGCGCGACGCCTACCTGTCGCGCGTCGCCGCGATGCAGGCGGGCATCCCTGACAGCGCGCCGGCGATGAACGTGAACCGGCTCTGCGGTTCGGGCGCGCAGGCGGTCGTCTCGGCCACCCAGGCGCTGGCGCTGGGCGACGCGGATTTCGCCCTTGCCGGCGGCGCCGAGTCGATGAGCCGGATGCCCTATATCATTCCCGCCGCGCGCTTCGGGCAGAAGATGGGCGATACCGCCGTGCTCGACATGATGGTCGGCGCGCTCACCTGCCCCTTCGGCACCGGCCATATGGGCGTGACCGCCGAAAATGTTGCCGCCGAGCACCAGATCAGCCGCGAGGAGCAGGACGCCTTCGCGCTGGAAAGCCAGAACCGCGCCGCGCGCGCCATCGAGGCGGGGCATTTCAAGGACCAGATCGTCCCCTTCGTGATGAAGACCCGCAAGGGCGAGGTCAGCTTCGACACCGACGAGCATCCCAAGAAGACCTCGGCCGAGGCGCTGGCCGGGCTGCGGCCGGCTTTCAGGAAAGACGGCAGCGTGACCGCCGGCAACGCGAGCGGCATCAATGACGGCGCCGCCGCGGTGGTGCTGGCCCGCGCCGAGGCGGCCGAGAAGGCCGGGCTGAAGCCGCGCGCCCGTATCCTGGGCTATGCGGTGGCCGGCGTGCGGCCGGAGGTGATGGGCATCGGCCCGATCCCGGCGGTGGAGCAGCTTCTCAAGCGCACGGGGCTCAGCGCCGAGGATTTCGACGTGATCGAATCGAACGAGGCCTTCGCGGCGCAGGCGCTGGCGGTGAACAAGGGGCTCGGGCTGGACGCCGCCAAGGTGAACCCCAATGGCGGGGCCATCGCGCTGGGCCATCCGGTCGGCGCCACCGGCACGATCCTGACCGTCAAGGCGCTTTACGAGCTGGAGCGCACCGGCGGCAAGCGGGCGCTGGTGACGATGTGCATCGGCGGCGGCCAAGGCATCGCGCTGGCGCTGGAACGGCTCTGACCCGACCGGCGTGCTTGCCCGCCCTTCGACCCGGCACCGGTCGGGGGCGGCCGGGAGCGGGCGCCGGCTAGATGCGTAGCATTTGAGCGGTCTTCGCGTCCGCCGGGCCCCAAGGTTCGGCGGAGCACCCCGCGCCGCAGGCGGCGTGAGATACGATAAACCCCTGAAAATCAAGACAGTTCAGACGCCCGGCAACGCGGCCGGCGGGCATTGCGTGTCTGCGCCGGGGCGGTGTGTGGCCGCTGGCGGAACCCGTCGCGGTTAAAGGTGTTTTCACCCGCGGGCGCAATCGTGACCGGGTGCAAAGCCGGCCAGGCGGTCGGTCGGCGCAGGATGGGGTTTTCGAAAGACGCGCTGCCGATGACGCTTCTCGACAAGCTGACCAGCGAACGCCGCGCCCGGCTGGCCGCCGAACGGCTGCTCGAACACCGCCAGCGCGAGATCGACACGCTCCGCCGTGACCTGGACGCCGTGCAGCGGCTGCTGAATGCGCAATCGCTGGAGTTGCGCAATGTCGCCGCCGCCGCCAGCCGCACCGCCACGCTGGAGGGCGAGCAGGAGCGCGTGCGCAGCGACCTGGAGATCGCCAACCAGATCGCGCTGATGGCCGAGCGGCGTCTGTGGGATTCGATCAACACGATCCGCGACGGCTTTGCCGTGTTCAACGCCCGCCACGAGCTGGTGGTCGCCAACCAGTCCTTCATGCGCGTCTTCGCGGGCCTTCCCGAGGTGCAGCCGGGCATTCCCTATGCGCGCCTGGCCGAGATCCTGGCCACCGAGGGGCGCGTGGTGCTGGAGGACATGGCCCCGCAGGACTGGATCGCCATGATGCAGGCGCGCTGGCGGCAGGAGAAGATCCCGCCCCAGGACATCGCGCTGGCCGATGGCGGCATGGTGCGGCTGATGGAGCGCCGGGCGCGCGGCGGCGACATCGTCACCGTGGCGCGCGACATCACCGAAAGCGCCCGCCACGCCGCCGAGCTGGAAGAGGCGCGCGCCCGCGCCGAGGCGGCGAACCGCGCCAAGTCGGCCTTCCTTGCGAACATGAGCCACGAGATCCGCACGCCGATGAACGGCGTGGTCGGCATGGCCGAGCTTCTTTGCGACACGGCGCTCAACGACGAGCAGCGGATCTGCGCCGAGACGATCCGCTCGTCCGGCGAGGCGCTTCTGGGCATCATCAACGACGTGCTCGACTTCTCGAAGATCGAGGCCGACCGGCTGACCCTGGTGCCCGAGCCCTTCGACATGGAGCGCTGCATCCACGAGGTGCTGATCCTGCTGCAGGCCGGGGTGCGCGGCCGCGCGGTGGACCTGATTTTGGATTACGACCTGTTCCTGCCGACGCGGTTCATGGCCGATCCGGGACGGATGCGGCAGGTGATGACCAATCTGATCGGCAATGCGGTGAAGTTCACCGAGAAGGGCCATGTGCTGATCCGTGTGACCGGCATCGGCCGCGAGGACGGTCACGAGCTGCATGTCACGGTCGAGGACACCGGGATCGGCATCGCGCCGGAAAACCAGGAGCGGATCTTCGCCGAGTTCAGCCAGGTCGACGATCAGGCCAATCGCCAGTTCGAGGGGACGGGTCTGGGTCTGGCGATCACGCGCCGGCTGATCGAGCTGATGGGCGGCCAGATCTGGGTGGACTCCGAGCCGGGGCGCGGCTCGTGCTTCGGTTTCAAGGTGGTGCTGCCCCTGGCCGAGTCGGGCCCCGCCCTGCCCGCCGACCCGGTGCCGCTGAGCCGGGTGCTGGTCGTCGACGACAATCTGGTCAATCGGACGATTCTGGAGCGGCAGCTGGTCGCGCAGGGGATCGAGGTGACGAGCGTGCCACTCGCCGCCGACGCGCTGGCGGCGCTGGCGCGGGCGCGCCACGGCGCGGGGCCGGGCTTCGACCTGATGATCACCGATCACGAGATGCCGGGGATGAACGGGCTCGAGCTGGCGGTGAAGCTGCGTGCGGTGGGGGACACGCTGCCCATCGTTCTCTTCACCTCGAACCCGGCGGCGGCGCAGGGGCATCCGGGGCTGTCCGAGATGCGCGCGATCCTGCAAAAGCCGCTTCTGCGCCGCGACCTCATTCGCCAGCTGCACGAGATCGGCACGACCGCGCCGGAAACGCCCGAAGCCGCCGCGCCCGCCGCCGCCGCACCGCCACCGGCCGAGGACGACGACACGCCACGGCGCATGCGCATCCTCGCCGCCGAGGACAACCGCACCAACCGGCTGGTCCTGTCGAAGATGCTGGCCGCGCTCGATGTCGAACTGGCCTTTGCCGAGGATGGCGAAATGGCGGTCGCTTCCTTCCAGAAGCAGCGGCCCGACCTGATCCTGATGGATATCTCGATGCCGCGCATGGACGGGCGCGAGGCGACGCGCACGATCCGCCAGCTGCCGGGCGGTGCGCAGGTGCCGATCGTGGCGCTGACCGCGCATGCGATGGAAGGCGACGCCGAGGAGATCATGGCCTCGGGGCTGGATCACTATCTGACCAAACCGCTGCGCAAGCCGCTGCTGCTGGAGACCGTCGCGCGATTCCGCCCCGAGGATACGCGCCCGCCGATCCCGGAGCGCATCGCCGCCGAGTGACGCGGCGGGCCCGCCGTCAGTAACCCAGCGCCTTGCGCAGCATGTTGGCGGCCATCAGCATGATGAAGACGGCGAAGACCCGCTTCAGCGGCTTGGGGTCCATCGCATGCGCAAGCCGTACGCCCAGCGGCGTGGTCAGGTAGGTCGTCGCCACGATCACCGCGAAGGCCGGCAGGTTGACCGCGCCGAACGTCCAGGGCGGCGGATCCTCGGGGCGCAGCAGCAGGAAGCCCGCGACCGAAGGCACGGCGATCACCAGCCCGAAGCCCGAGGCGGTGGCCACCGCGCGGTGGATGGCGACGCCATAGAGCGACATGAGCGGCACCCCGAAAGAGCCGCCGCCGATCCCCATCAGGACCGAGAGAAACCCCATCACCGGCCCGGCCGTCGCGCGCCCGACGCCCTTGGGCATCTCTTCGCCCAGACGCCAGTGGGTGCGCCCAAAGGCGAGATAGAGCCCGACGAGCAGGCCGAGCACGCCGAAGATCGCCTGCAGAACGACCGAATGCAGCCCGGCGGCCATGATCACGCCCAGGACCGCGCCGATGGCGATGCCCGGCGCCCAGCCGCGCAGGATGTCCCACTCGACCGCGCCGCGGGCATTGTGGGCGCGCACCGACCGGATCGAGGTGACGATGATCGTCGCCAGCGACGTGGCGAGGCAGATCTGCATCAGATACGGCCCGCCATAGCCGAGCGCGGTGAAGGTGTAGAAAAAGGCCGGAACCAGCACGATCCCGCCGCCCACACCCAGAAGCCCCGCGACCACCCCCGCGAAGGCGCCGATCACCAGAAGAAGGCCCAGCATCTGGGCCAGCAAGGCAGGATCAGGCATGCGTGCGGTCGAGATGCGCCTGTGCCGTTGCGCGCAGGCGCGCGACCATCGCCCGGACCCCGTTCGACCGCTGCGACGACAGATGCTCGTCAAGCCCCAGCCGCGCCAGTTCGCCCAGGGCATCGACCTTCGGCACATCGGCCACCGGACGGCCGGAATAAAGCGTGTGCAGGACCGCGATCAGGCCGCGCACGATCATCGCGTCGGAATCGCCCCGGAAATCGAACCGGGCCGCGCCGCCCTCGCCCTCGATCCGGGGGTAGACCCAGACCTGGCTCGCGCAGCCATCGACCTTGTTGGCGGGCACCTTCAGCGCGTCTTCCAGCGCCTCCATGTCCCGGCCCATCTCGATCACATGGCGGTAGCGGTCCTCCCAGTCGTCGAGGAACTCGAAGGTTTCGGCAAGATCGTCGAATTCGGGCTGGGCCATGCTGTCTCCTGCAACCTCTATAAGGCGCACGGGTCAGAGGTAAGGCGCGGGGGGGCAAAGGTCCAGCCCCGGGACGCCACGGCACCCGGCCCAACCGGGCGCGGCCAAGGTTGCCCCGTGCCTTGCCCGTCTTTTCAAAGCGCCCGCGATGGGTTAGGCAGAACGGGCGCGACCGGGCGGCACAGGCCCGGCGGAAAGAGGGACCGAGGATGACCAGACCGATCATCGCCGCGCTTGCGCTGACCATGCTCCTGTCGGCCTGCGGCGCGGTCCGCGACTCGCGGCTCAATCCGTTCAACTGGTTCGGCGCATCGCGCAGCGCGCCCACCACGCTGGGCCCGACCCTGATCACCGAGGACACGCGACCGCTGGTCGCCCAGGTCACGTCCTTGGCCATCGATCGCACCAGCACCGGCGCCATCATCCGCGCCGAGGGGCTGACCCCCACGCAGGGCTGGTGGAATGCCGAACTGGTTCCGCAAACCAGCCTGACGCCGATCGACGGCATCGTTGTCTATCATTTCCGCATTTCGGGGCCCGACCGGCAGACCCGCGTATCGACCCCGCAGTCGCGGTCGGTCAGTGTCGCAACGACGCTGACGCAGGCGCAGCTCGACACGATCCGCGAGATCGTGGTGGTCGGCGCCGAGAACCAGCGCGGCACGCGCCGCTGACGGCTCAGCGCGGCAGTTCGATCACCCGCACCTGCGCGCCCTTCGCGGTCAGCGCCAGTTCGCCCCGGCAAAGCCGCAGCGCATCATCTCCGAACAGCTCGGCCCGCCAGCCGCGCAGGGCGGGCACCTCGCGCAGACCGGCCGCAATGGCGTCGAGATCGGCGGAGCTGGCGATCAGCTTCTGCG
>SLKW01000005.1 GCA_007134405.1 Paracoccaceae bacterium | reverse complement strand
GGCCGATTGTTTTAACTGTCATTGGGTGGCTCCTCTCTTAGCAGTTGATGACAACTGCATTATGGCGCATCGCGACGCCGGGGGAGCAGGGGCCATCCACAGACGACATTCCCCAGGTGGCTTGCCATTTGCCATCAGCATTTCCTGACGCAGTTGCGCTATCAAGCGTTTTTCGCTCTGGACGGGTGCCTGGCCGCGTGCAGCCACTCAGTTTTGGACAGCGCAGGCAAAGCGGCGGGGTCATCCTCGGCGTTTGCGGCGTTTTTCAGCGCGGCGAGCAGACCTGTTGAGCCTCTTTCGAGTTTGGGTCCGGATCGCGGTCACGCGCCTCTTCATCTCGGCGCAGACGGGCGCTATCACGGCGGCTCCCGGAGCAGGAGTTCGACGTGACCGCCCCAGACCGCCTCTTTCGCACCATCGCCACCGATATCGACGCCCGCCCCGAACAGGTCTCGGCCGCGGTCGGATTGCTGGACGGTGGCGCGACGGTTCCCTTCGTCGCGCGCTACCGCAAGGAGATCACCGGCGGGCTCGACGATACGCAATTGCGCACGCTCGCCGAGCGGCTGAGCTATCTGCGCGAGATGGAGGCGCGGCGCGCGGCGATCGTGAAGTCGATCACCGAGCAGGGCAAGATGACCGGCGATCTGGCCAAGGCGCTGGCCGCCGCCGAGAGCAAGGCCGCGCTCGAGGATATCTACCTGCCCTTCAAGCCCAAGCGCCGCACCAGGGCGATGATCGCGCGCGAAAACGGGCTGGAGCCGCTCTTGCGCGCGATCCTGTCCGACCGCGCCGCCGCGCCCGAGGATCTGGCGGCGGGCTACGTCTCCGAGACCGTCCCCGGCGTGAAGGAGGCGCTCGACGGCGCGCGCGACATCCTGGTCGAGGAGCTGTCCGAGAATGCCGCCCTGCTCGGCCGGCTGCGCGACTTCATGCGCGCCGAGGCCTGGGTCAGCGCCCGCGTGATCGAGGGCAAGGAGGCCGCGGGCGCCAAGTTCTCGGACTATTTCGACCACCGCGAGAAATGGGCGAGCATCCCCGCCCACCGGGCGCTGGCGATCCTGCGGGCCTCCAAGGAAGAGATCGTCCGCATCGAGATCGCGCCCGACCCGGGCACCGGCATCCCGGCGGCCGAGGCGATCATCGCCGCCGCCATCGGCATCCGCGGCCAGGGTCCGGGCGACGCCTGGCTGCGCAAGGCCGCTTCCTGGGCCTGGCGGGTGAAACTGTCGCTGACGATGTATCTGGAACTCATGGCCGAGATGCGCGAGCGCGCGCATGACGCCGCGATCCAGGTCTTTTCGCGCAACCTCAAGGACCTGCTTCTGGCCGCACCGGCGGGGGCGAAATGCACGCTGGGGCTCGACCCCGGCATCCGCACCGGCGTGAAGGCCGCCGTGGTCGACGCCACCGGCAAGCTTCTCGACACCGCGACGATCTACCCCTTCCAGCCGAAGAACGACCTGCGCGGGGCCAGCCAGACGCTGATGGCGCTGATCGCGCGACACAAGGTGGAGCTCATCGCCATCGGCAACGGCACCGCCAGCCGCGAGACGGAACGGCTGGTAACGGATGTGCTGAAGGCCATCCCCGAGGCCAGCCGGCCCACCAAGATCGTCGTCTCCGAGGCCGGTGCCTCGGTCTATTCGGCCTCCGCAGTGGCCGCGGCGGAGTTCCCCGATCTCGACGTCAGCCTGCGCGGCGCGGTGTCGATCGCGCGGCGCCTGCAGGACCCGCTGGCCGAACTGGTGAAGATCGAGCCGCAATCGATCGGCGTCGGCCAGTATCAGCACGATGTCGACCAGCGCCGCCTGGGCCGCGCGCTGGAGGCCGTGGTCGAGGATGCGGTGAACGCCGTGGGGGTGGACCTGAACACCGCCTCCGCCCCCCTTCTCGCGCATGTCGCGGGGCTGGGGCCGTCGCTCGCGCAGAACATTCTCGCGCATCGCAACGAACATGGCGCGTTTCCCAGCCGCCGGGCGCTTCTGAAGGTGGCGGGGCTTGGCCCAAAAGCCTTCGAGCAATGCGCGGGCTTCCTGCGCATCCGCGACGGCAAGGAGCCGCTCGACGCCTCTTCCGTCCATCCCGAGGCCTATGAGCTCGCCCGCCGGATCGTGCAGGACTGCGGGCGCGACATCCGCGCGATCATGGGCAACCCCGCCGCCCTGAAAGGTCTGCGCGCCGAGGATTTCGTGACCGACCGCTTCGGCCTGCCCACCGTGCGCGACATCCTGGCCGAGCTGGAAAAGCCCGGCCGCGACCCCCGCCCCAGCTTCGTCACCGCGACCTTCACTGACGGGGTGGAAGAGATCGGCGACCTGAAGCCCGGCATGGTGCTGGAGGGCACGGTGACCAATGTCGCGGCCTTCGGCGCCTTCGTCGATATCGGCGTGCACCAGGACGGGCTGGTGCATGTGAGCCAGCTTGCCGATCGCTTCGTCAAGGACCCGCACGAAGTGGTCAAGGCCGGCGATGTCGTCCGCGTTCGCGTGGTCGAAGTGGATGTCGCCCGCAAGCGCATCGGCCTGAGCATGCGCAAGGATGGCGGCAGCTCGGCGCGCGAGGCGCAGAAATCCCGCGACCCGAAGCCCGCCCCCAAGGGCGGCGGCCGGGGCGCGCCCGCCCGCACAGCCCCCGAACAGGGCGAGGGCGCCATGGGCGCGGCCCTGCGCGCCGCATTGCGACGGACCTGACCGCGCCCGCCACGCGCCCGAGAACGGGGGCCGATATCATGGCCGCCCGCCGGCCCGGCATGGAAAGGCCGGACCCGCTCGACGTTGCCTTTTCAGGGTCCGCTTTTTCGCCCGGCGGCGGCGGTCCAGAAGCGGAACCGCCCCTGCCCCGTGATCTCGCGGATGAGCCCCCGCCCGGCCAGCAGATCGAGCCCGCGATGCACGCTCGCCCGGCTCACGCCCGTGATTTCCTCGGCCATCGGCGCGGAGAGGAGCGGCCATTCGACCAGCGCCGCGACCAGCCGCGGCGGCGTGCGCCCGGATAGCCCCGCGATCGCCGCCCGCGCCGCGCGTTCCCAGCCGGCAAGCGCCTCCAGGTGGCGCAAGGCGGCGATGGCGGCGGCCTCGGCGCCCGAAAGCCACTGGCCGAGCCGCTCCGCCGGCGTCCCCGTCGCGCGCAGCCCCGTCCCCGCCCCGCCCAGGCCGAGCGGCACGAAGCGCAAGCCCCGCGCGCCCTCGGGCCGGGCGATCCGCGCCGCGACCACCGCCGCCTCGATCCGCCCGGCCGCCCCCCGGTCGAGCCCGGCAAGACTCCAGCTCGCATAACCAAGCGCGGCGCGGGTCACCGGATGAAGATCCTCGGCCGCGGCCATCAACTCGCGCCAGGCCGCCAGCCGGTCGGTCAGCGCCTCGCCATCCTCGGCCTCGTCGACCTCGTGCCGGCCCAGGAAGGCGGCGAGATCCGCCTCGGGCCCCGGCCCCTCGGCAAGCCGGCGAAAGGCCCAGGCCGCCCGTGCCAGCGCCCGCGCATCGTCCTGCACGGCCGACACCCGCTGCGCCACCCAGAGCGCGACGCGATCCGCGCCCAGCCGGTCCCCGGCGAGCCAGCTCAGCTCGGCCGCCTCCATCAGCGCCAGACGGTGGCCCCAGCCCGGCGGGCCGAACGACAGCCGCGCATCGAGCGCGCCCAACCGCCAGGCGAGCTGGGCGAGCGCCCGCGCCGCGCCCGCCTCGGCTGCCCTCCAGGATGCGATCGTCGCTTCGGCACCCGCCTCGCGCCGCGGCAATGGCGGCAGAAGATCGGCCTCCTCCGCGGGCGGGCCCGGCAGGAACCACAGATCGGCCTCTTCTTGCTCGTCGCCGCCAGCCATTCCGCCCCCCTTCCGCGTCCCGCGGACCCCGCCGCGCAGGGATGGCCAGCGCGCGCCGCCCGTCAGGCAATCGGCAAGACATTCGTGGAAAATTAAGCCTACGGCGGCAATCGAGTGCAAGAGCAGGGATCGAGGATCGATGACCACCATCGTCATGAACGAGGCGGCCGCGAATGTCGCCGCCGGGCTGCGGCGCCCGACGCTGGCGCCGGCCTGGATCGCAACGCTCGTCGTGGGTATCGATCTGTGCGTCATCGCCACGGCGCTGTGGTTTGCGCAATACGCCGCGCTCCCGTCCGCTGAATTCGCCCCTCTCGTCGCCCTGGGTATCGCCCTCCTGGCCGCCGCCGGGACGGCCGCGCTGACGGTTCTGGCCGGCAGCTACGCTCCGAACGTTCTCCGCAGACCCTTGCGCGCGCTCGCGCGTATCGGTCTCGCCCTGGCCGGACCGGTCGCGCTGACGGCGACCCTCCTGACCAAGGGCACGGCCGCGGACTTCCTTCTGGCCGCCCTCCTTGCGCTTGCCGCGGTCCTGGTCCCCATGCGCCTGGTGCAAAGCCGCATCGTCGCCTGGATCATCGACAGCGGGCTCATCCAGCGCCGGGCGGTGGTGGCCGGCGGCGGCGTGCATGCCGAACGGCTGATCCGCGGCCTCGCCGCGCGCAAGGACAGCGACGTGCGCCTGTTCGGGATCTTCGACGACCGCGACGATACGCGCTCGCCGCCGCAGATCCTGGGCATTCCGAAGATCGGCGGCTACGACGACCTGATCGGCTTCGTGCGGAACTCGGAAGTCGACATGGTGATCATCTCGCTGCCGCTCGAGGCCGAGGACCGGATCGACTGGCTGCTGTCCAGGCTGAAGGTCCTGCCCGTCGAGGTGCGCCTGTCGGCCTTCAGCGCGGACTACGCCTTCGCCCCCCGCTCGCCCGAGCCGCTGATCGCAGCGATCCGGGGCACCTTCGCGCCCGAGCGGCGGCTGGCGAAGCGGGCCTTCGACATCGCCTTCGCGACGGTTGCGCTGCTCATGGTCTGGCCGGTGATGCTGCTTGCGGCGCTCGCGATCCGGCTGGAGACCGGCGGCCCGGTCCTCTTCCGACAGAAGCGGCACGGGTATAACGACCGGATCATCGACGTGCTGAAGTTCCGCTCGATGTATCTCGAGGCGTCGGACCCCTCGGCGCGGCGCATCGTGACCCGCGACGACCCCCGCGTCACCCCGGTGGGCCGGTTTCTCAGGCGCACCTCGATCGACGAGCTGCCGCAGCTCTTCAACGTCCTGCGCGGGGATCTGTCCCTGGTCGGGCCCCGGCCGCACGCGGTCGATGCGCTGTCAAGCCAGCAGGTGCGCTTCACCAGCATCGTCGAGGATTACTCCGCCCGTCACCGCCTGCCGCCGGGCATCACCGGCTGGGCGCAAGTGAACGGGCTGCGGGGCGAGATCGACCAGCCCGCGAAGCTCCGCGACCGTTTCGAGCATGACCTCTACTATATCGAGAACTGGTCGATCTGGCTGGACCTGCGGATCCTGCTGCGCACGCCGCTGAGCCTTCTCGGCAACCGCATGGCCTATTGAGCGCCCGCAGGCCATGCGGCAAGCCTTCCGGCCCCGGGCCCCGGGGCGAAAGCCGACTAGCCGCAGAAGACCCGAACGATCCGGCCGCGCCCGTCGAGTTCGATATTCAACCGCTCGACGCGGTAATCCAGCGTGACCGGCTGTCCCGTCCGGAAGACCCGGACCGGGCCGGGCACGGTCAGCCCCTCCGCCGCCGAGGCCGACTGGCCGACGAGATGCTGAAGCTCCGAGGCGCCGCAGGCGTCTTCCGCCGGATCCTCCGCGACGCCCTCGGTCACGGGCATCTGACAGGCCGCAAGAATGAGCGCGGAGGCGATCAGGGTGGCTCTCATCGACATGGCTCCTTTACGTGGCTGCAGGGGTGCAAGACTGCGCGCCCCCGGCCGGTTGGTCAATTCGCCGCGCGCGCCCCCTGCCCTTTCCGGCGAAAAACGGCTCCCGTGCGGTTAATCTCGCGGTGCTGCCATGCTCTCGGCGATAACTGGCCCTGCGCCCCAGCCCCTTCCGGTAAATGTTGAAGGCTTGCTTACCACAGGCAAGAACGTATATACTTTCATATATCCGAGGAGTCGCGTCATGTTCGAAACCAAGATCCGGAAAGTCGGCAACTCTGCCGTCATGACACTGACGACCGAAATGCTCACCATCCTCGACGCGAAGGAGGGCGACACGCTC
>SLKW01000161.1 GCA_007134405.1 Paracoccaceae bacterium | reverse complement strand
TTGAGGGCGGCTCTGTAGTGCCGCCCGAGACTTATCGGCGTCCTCGCTCAGCATATTTTTGGGCGCTCTGCACGTCGCTGAGCATGGCGAGGAGCTTGTCCGGCTCTTTGAAGCGGCCGGGGCTGAGCGGCGGTGGCTCCATCGCGGCGAGGGCTTCGAGCTTTCCGGTAGGGTCGGCCCGCAAGTAGACCTCGGTGCTTTGCAGGGTGGCGTGGCCGAGCCATAGTGAGACCTTTCGTACGTCGTGGGTGGCCTGAAGCGTGTGCATCGCGCAGGTATGGCGCAGGACGTGCGGCGAGACGCGCTTCTCGACGAGCGACGGCTGTGACGCGCCTGCGCTCCTGACGTGCTTGGCGAGGATGTGTGCGAAGCCCGATCGGGCCATCGCGCGGCCACAGCTGTTGAGGAAGACTTCGGGCTCCTGGCTACTCGGGCGAATGGCGATCCAGGCCTTGAGAGCGTTCGCCGTTTCCTTCCAGAGCGGCAGCACCCGCTCGCGCCGTCCTTTGCCCATGACGTGGATGCTCGCCCAGTTCCGGCGGTCGACCTTTTCGAGGCGCAGGCCGACGAGCTCCGAGACACGCAGGCCGGCCGCGAAGGCGAGGTGCAGCATCGCCCTGTCCCGCGTGCCCCAGCGCGTCCGCGGGTCGGGCGCGTTGAGGAGCGCCTTCATCTCAACGCGCGTCAGGTGCGTGACGAGCGACTCGTCGGTCTTCTTCATCGGGATCGCATGGATGCGGCCCGCTTGGTCGAGGCAGTCGGGCAGCCGGTATTGCAGGAAGCGGAAGAAGGCGTTGATCGCGGCCAGCCGTGCGTTGCGCGAGCGGGCGCTATTGCCCCGCTCAACCTCGAGATGCTGGAGGAAGGCAAGGACCAGTTCGGCGTCGATGTGCTCGACAGCGAGCGCGGCGGGTCTCGTCCGGAGCCGTTGAGCGACGAAGACGACGAGGAACCGGAAGCAGGTCGCGTACGCCTCGCAGGTGTATGGGCTGGCCCGGCGGTCGCGGGGGAGGTGCTCACGCAGGAAAGCGGCGAGGTGGGGGCCAAGGGGCGTCATGACGGCTCTCCCAGATGCAGCGCCTCGCCCGCCGCCGCGCGCATCGATGAACTCATGCCGTGGGGATTCGCGAAAGCGTCAAGCTGAAACTCAAACGGTGGTCACGCACCGCTTACGATGTGAAACCGGCTCCGGTAATCCATTGGCGAGACACCGAGGTGCTTCTGGAACGCGCGGTGAAGGGCGTCAGTGCTGCCGAAACCGGCGGAGTCGGCGACGCGATCGGCGGTCCAGTCGGAAGATTCGAGAAACGCCTTTGCCCGGTACACACGCGCCTGCTCGACGAAGTGGGCCGGTGCAGTGCCGACCTCACGTCTGAAGCTCCTCGAGAAGTTTCTCTCGCTCATGCCGGCGCGAGCAGCGAGAGCCGGCACGGAGAGATCTCCAGAAGGATCTTCGAGAATGCGCGTCACCAGCCTGTGAAGGCGGCTTTCGGCCGTCAGCTGGACTTCCAGTCCAACGCTGAACTGTGACTGGCCCCCGGGGCGCCGCAGGAACAGGACCAGCTCGCGCGCCACCGCAAGCGCCGCCTGCGCGCCGAGATCGGCTTCGACGAGCGCCAGGCAGAGATCGATGCCGGCGGAAACCCCAGCGGAGGTGTAGAACGGCGGCTCCGCGATGAAGATGGCATCCGGCTCCACCCGAACCCTCGGAAACATGTTCTGGAACCGGTCGCAGGTGTTCCAGTGAGTTGTGGCGCGTCGTCCGTCGAGGAATCCTGCCGCCGCCAGGATGAAGGCGCCGGTGCAGACGCTCGCGATACGGCGGGTGCGCGGCGATCGTTCCTGGAGCCAGCGGATGAGCGGACTCCGTTCCGCTTCGGCTCGCATGGCGGCCTCGCTGCCGCCGGCAACGATGATCGTATCGATCTCGTTCGGAAGATCGAGGAGCGAGGTTGCCGGACCCAGTTCAAACCGGCGTGCGTGGATAATGGCCGTCCGTCCGTCGTTGCCAGGATGATGTCGTGGCGATGTTCTGGCGCCTATGGTGATTGGCGACGGCGAACACCTCCATCGGTCCGACCACGTCCAGAGACTGGACCCCGGCCAAACCGATGACGACGATCCTGCGTTCTCCTGCTGCATGCGCCATCTTGGCCGAATCTGCGGCAGGTTCGTCATTCGGATCAAGCGCAAAATCCTGTCTAAGGCTGCTCATCCACCGAAACCAGGAGAACGAGCATGCAGCGCAGACGCATCTTTCTGTTGATCATGGCAATCGCCGCGGCAGCCGGACTGGCCGCCGCCGCGGCATCGAGCCAGCACTGGCGAACACCGGAGAACGTGGTTCGGCACGCATCTGTCGCCGAGCAACTCGGGCCCTCGCTGCGTCCCCTTCCGGATGGGCGGGAGAAGCCGGTCGTGGTCGTCCTCGCCGACAATGCCGGTACCGAGACTGCCGACTTCATTGTCCCCTACGCGATCCTGAAGGATTCGGGAGTGGCAGAGGGTCGGGCCGTCTCTACCGATGCCGGAGTGGTGGAAATGATGCCGGCGCTCCGGCTGCGCGCCGAAGAGACCATCGCCGAGTATCAGCGCCAGCACCCGGAGCTACGCGCTCAGAGCGGTAAGATTGCGGACTTTCCGCTCATTCGCGGCTGATGCGAAAATTCGTTCGCACTCGCGGCAAGGTCGCAGTGGGGGTGGCTGCCGTCCGCTGAGCGAGGCACTATTGGCTGTCAAGCGAACTATCGCCTTCAGGAAGATGCCATCCGCTTATTTTATGGCACAGGGTCCTGGCGGAGCGATGTGCGACATTTGACATTCCTTTAGTCATGTTTCAAATACCACTAATCAGGTTTGGGATTGTATAGATGATAACTGGCCCCCAAATGCGCGCCGCGCGTGCCCTGCTGGTTATCGATCAGAAACAATTGGCCGGGCTTGCCGGGGTTTCCGTGCAGACGATCCAGCGGATGGAGGCGAGCGCCGGCACTGTTAGAGGCGTTGTCGACAGCCTCACGAAAGTTGTTGCTGCGCTTGAAGGCGCTGGCGTTGAATTGCTCAACGAGGGGGCCGTCAGCACGGAAGGTGGGCGCGGCGTTCGCTTGAAGCCGCAGGCCCCAGACGCTCGGGGCATTGTCAACAACCAAGGCTGATGCGGAACGCGTACGCGGAGATCTCGGATGCGCATCATGAAATCGAGGGAAAGAGTGGCGCAGCCCGCTCAGTCGAGCTTTGCCGAACTTTTTACCCCAAAGCTCCTCACCGTGCTGCAAGAGGGATACGGGCTGAGGCAGCTTCGTGCCGATGCCGTTGCGGGCCTGACAGTGGCTATTGTCGCGTTGCCGCTCTCGATGGCGATCGCGATTGCTTCTGGGGCTTCTCCGGCGCAGGGTCTCTACACGGCCATCGTCGGCGGCTTCCTCGTCTCGCTTCTTGGCGGGTCGCGGTACCAGATCGGGGGGCCTGCGGGGGCCTTCATCGTGCTGGTTTCCAGCACTGTCGCCTTGCACGGTATCGACGGCCTGATCCTGGCCACGTTCCTTTCGGGGATCATGCTGGCGATCATCGGCTATCTGCGTCTGGGTACCTTCATAAAGTTCATACCCTTCCCGGTCACGGTCGGCTTTACGGCGGGGATCGCCGTGATCATCTTCGCCAGCCAGATCCAGGCGCTTTTCGGTCTGACGATTCCCGACGAGCCGGGCGAACTCTTCGAAAAACTCCCGGCCTTGTGGTCGGTCAGAGACACGGTGACGCCCGCCGCTGTCGTCCTCTCGGCGGCCACCATACTGGTGATCCTGGGTTTGCGACGCTGGCGTCCCAAATGGCCGGGCATGCTGGTTGCCGTCGGCCTTGGCACGGTGGCCGCGGCGGGACTGCATCTTCCCGTCGAAACCATCGGGAGCAAGTTTGGCGGCATCCCGTCATACCTGCCGGCCCCAAGCCTCCCCGCCATGTCGGTTGAGCAGGTACTGAGGGTGCTGCCCGCGGCGATATCCTTCACGTTGCTGGGTGCGATCGAATCGCTCCTGTCAGCGATGGTGGCCGATGGCATGTCCGGGCGTCGGCACCGCTCGAACTGTGAACTGGTGGCGCAAGGGGCAGCGAATATCGGCTCAGCGCTCTTCAGTGGGTTCTGCGTGACCGGCACGATCGCGCGGACGGCGACGGCCGTTCGCGCCGGGGCACACGGCCCGGTGGCAGGGATGCTGCATGCAGTGTTTCTTCTGCTGTTCATGCTGATCGCCGCGCCTCTGGCGGCCTATATCCCCCTTGCGGCGCTGGCGGGGGTTCTGGCAATCGTCGCCTGGAACATGATCGAGAAGACGGCCATCGCCAGCCTCCTGCGCTCGGGCTGGGGCGAGGTCGCCGTCCTGGGGGTGACGTTCTTCCTGACAATCTATCGTGACCTTATCGAGGCCATCATCGTCGGTTTTGCCCTCGGCTCGGTCGTGTTCATCCATCGGATGAGCCAAATGACCGCCGTTTCAACGCAGATACCCTTTGTGCAGAGGGATCAGGCCGATACGCCGAGAACGCGAAACGCCTATGCCGAAGACACGTTCAGCAACCCGAACGTGGTAATCTACAGGATCAAGGGTGTGCTGTTTTTCGGCGCAACCGGCTCCATCGGATCGATCCTTGACCGCATCCAGGACAGCCACAAGGCGCTGATCATCGACTTCTCCGATGTGCCCTTCCTTGATGCAACGGGGGTGAACATGATCGAGGGTATCGCGCACAAGGCAAGGAAACGTGGTGTGACGGTTTGGCTGACCGGGGGCAACAGAGAGATCTGGAGAGCTTTCCTGGCACAGGGCGTTAAGAAACCTCTTGTTCGCTTTGCGCGCACCATCGACGTCGCGCTCGATGCCGTGAACAAGCAAGGCACAAAAAGATGATCGACCGGAAATTATCGCGTGACACCGGCAAGCTGAAAATCCAGGCCTTTGTTGCAGGCGTTGAAACCGCAGGTCGGCGTTCGGCTTGCCTTTTCCGCTTTGGTGTCTCTTCTGGAATGGCGGGGGCAGATGACTAAGGTATTTCCGTTGCATGGATATGCGGTCATTCGTAAATATGATGCAAATGAAATCCACACGTTGCTGAACGTGCATTTCGACTCGCGCCACCTGATCGCGATCTGCAAGTTCTGCGATCTCATGCTGGAGGGGCTGGATCAGGTTCAGGTCCAACCCGCCGAGACGGATCGTGGCATCCCTTTCAGGAAAACGCAGCGGATGACCATGTCTCTGGGAGATCTCAGGGATTCAGGTTGTTATGTTGAAACGAATCTGTTCCATCGTCCACTTTTACGAAGCCTGATAACCCGATGCACAAAAGAAACGGATGCTGGCCGTGTCTACGATCATGGCTCCATCGTCATCACTAAGTTCGAGGACACCTTGCTAAAGGTGAAGCATGCCTATGCAAGGGAAATGATCCAGCACCTCATTGAGTTGAAGATCCCCATCTTTGCCATTGCGGAAAGCAATTTCGCCTCGATAATCAGAGAAATCAAAAAATATCCCGACAGAGATGAGCTTTATGAGAAGATCATTTACTTGTCATACGAGTATCATAAGGGGCTGAAAGGCTACTTGTAAGCGGTGCGGTTTTCAGACTGAGCACGCGCTACGGAAACTGATATGCATGCGCTGCTGGATCGTTTTTCGCTGACCGGGCGATGACCGCTTCCATTACCGTGGCATCCACCGCCATCCGCTCCAGGCTCGCCGCAGCTGTTGGGGATGATTTTGAGGTGGCGGCACTCCTCGACGAAGAGACGCTCGCGGAGAAATGTTGTCGTACTGGCGCCACGAGGCGCAGCGCGCAGGCCACAACACTCAGGGAAACCAGAATTGAACCCAGGCCCGGATTCGCCCGCCCATATCAGTGAGATAGTTCAAAAGCTTTGCCGTCGATACATTTTTTTGTATTTATTTACAATGCTTTCGCTGGAAAGTAGCCTGCCACGACACGGTACACGACGCAGTTGCGTTGAGGGGCGATCTGGATTCGATTTGAAGATTCTCGACCAAAAGGATCTTCACGATGTTCGATCGCCTTCTCGCCCCTCTTCTTGAGACGTTACGTCCGCATTTTGGCCTGAGCA
>SLKW01000461.1 GCA_007134405.1 Paracoccaceae bacterium | reverse complement strand
GCTATCCGACAACCGCGCCGGAAATGCCCGGGGTTTTGCTCCTGTTACGTACAGAAAGCGTAACCCACTCGATTCCAGCAGGGAATCCCCGCGGCACGAGTCAATCACCCGGAAACCGTATCACGAGAGTCAACCCGCAACGCGCTGGACTGATTGCGGCGGCAATTTGGCCTGGACTGAATCGCGTGGCGTTGATCTTTATTATTCGCGTGACCGGAACGCACCGAATGGCGGCGATCGCCCGATGTTGCGGCGGCACTGCCGCGAATGCACAGGTCAGGATTCTGCCCGACAGTGGTGCGCGGCGCACTTTGACGTTGCGTCAGGCTTGAACGGCCGCTGTCGTTTTGATGCTGCGCGTGCGATGCGGCGAATGCGTCGGGCAGCTTCTCGGCTCACTCCTGCCGCGCAGCGTTGGTGGCATGCTGCATGCTTCCAGTGGGGAATCGCGGTTTCAGCCGCCTTCCAACCGCAGCACGATCTTGCCGATATGCTCGGAGCTTTCCATGCGGGCATGCGCGGCCGCGGCTTCGGCCAAAGGAAACTCCTGGTCCAACACCGGCGCGATGCTACCCGAGGCGAGGAGCGGCCAGGCCTCGCGCTCCAGCGCCTCGGCGATACTGGCCTTGGCGGCGTGCGATTGCGGGCGCAGCGTCGAGCCGGTGATCGTCAGCCGGCGGACCATCAGTTGGGCGAAGTTCAGCTCGGCCTTCGGGCCCTTCAGGAAGGCGATCTGCACGAGCCGCCCGTCATCGGCCAGCGCCTTGACGTTGCGCGGGATGTAGTCGCCGCCGACCATGTCGAGGATCAGGTTGGCGCCGCCCTCGGCGGTCACGATCTCGACGAAATCCGCCTCGCGGTAGTTGATGGCGCGCTCGGCACCGAGCTTTTCGCAGGCGGCGCATTTCGCGGCCGAGCCGGCGGTGGCGAAGACCCGCGCGCCGCGCGCGTTCGCGAGCTGGATCGCCGTGGTGCCGATCCCGGACGAGCCGCCATGGACGAGGAAGCGCTCGCCTGCCTGCAGGCGCCCGCGCTCGAAGACGTTGTGCCAGACGGTGAAATAGTTCTCGGGCAGGCAGGCGGCTTCGCGCAGCGCCATGCCCTCGGGGACGGGCAGGGCGTGCTCGGCGGGGGTGGTCACGTATTCGGCGTAGCCGCCGCCGGGCAGGAGCGCGCAGACCGCGTCGCCCTCCTTCCAGCGGGTGACGCCGGGGCCGGTGGCGGCGACATGGCCCGAGGCTTCCAGCCCCGGTAGGTCCGAGGCGCCGGCGGGCGGCGGGTAGGCGCCGGCGCGCTGCGAGATGTCGGGGCGGTTGACGCCCGCCCAGGCGACGCGGATGACGATCTCGCCCTGGACGGGCACCGGGACCGGGCGGTCGCAGGGGGTCAGCACCTCGGGCCCGCCGGGTCTGGCGATCTCGACGGCGCGCATCAGGTGGGATTGCGGCATGGGGGCCTCCGACGGTTGCGGCGTGGTGCGGGGGTTTCCAAAGGGGGCGCGCGCGCCCCCTTCGGCGCGGGGGGTGCGGGGGGCGAGGAGCCCCCCGCTTCCCGCTCAACGAGAGTGTGCGTAGTCCCAATACATCTCGCGCGCGCGGTTTGTCACGGGCGCCGGTGGCATCTCACGGTCCTCGAACCGCGCGACCGGCATGACCTTGGCGATGTTGCCGGTGCAGAAGATCTCGTCAGCGCGGGCGAAGTCCTCGATGGTCAGCACGGTTTCCTGCACCTCGACCCCGTCGGCGCGCAGAAGCTTGACGACGCGCTGGCGGGTGATGCCGTTGAGAAAGGTGCCATTCGGCACCGGAGTCAGCACGATGCCGTCGCGAACCAGGAAGACATTGGTCGATGCCGTCTCGGCGACGTTTCCGTCGGGGTCGCGCGACAGTGCGTTGGAAAAGCCCCGCGCGCGCGCCTCGGCCATGATGCGGCCGTTGTTGGCGTAGAGCGAGGCGGCCTTGGCCTCGGTCAGCGCCATGTCGGGCCGGGGGCGGGAATAGGGCGAGACGGTGAGCGAAAAGCCCGTCGTGGGCGGCATCGGCAGCGACTCGATGCAGATGGCGAAGCCGGTGCTTTGGGGGTCGAGGTCGATGATGCCGGGCGTCGAGTCGCGCGCCCACATCATCGGCCGCAGGTAAAGCGCGGCGTCGGGGGCGAACATCCGGCAGCCCTCCTCCAGCAAGCCTTCGACGGTAGCGGCATCGACGGGCGGGATCATGCTCATCGCCTCGGCCGAGCGGATGATGCGCGCCGAATGCAGGTCGAGGTCCGGGCGCACCCCCTCAAACTGCCGGGCGCCGTCAAAGACCGCGCTGCCGAGCCAGGCGGCGTGGTCGGCGGCGTTGATGATCGGCGCGTTGCCGCGGTGCCATTGCCCCTCATACCAGGTGACGATTTCGCTTCCGACAGCCATGAGCTCCTCCGTCCGCGCCCGCCTGTGCCTCCGGGTGCAGGGCGGCTTTAGACCCGGCGTGGCAGGGCGTCAACCGGCGGGCCCCGCGCCCGGTCAGCCCGGTCCGCCCGCGGTTCGCGGCGGGCTGTCGCCCGCCGTGTCGCCCGCGGTTGGCGCCGACCATTGGCCCGGCAGGCCGCCCGATCCGGAAGAAGCCCCCCGCGCGCCGGGCTTGCGGATCGCGCTCATCGCGGCAAGCGGCAGGGCGAAGAGGCGGCTCAGCACCGGGTCCTTCTCGACCTTGGCCTTGAGCTTTTCGAACTGCATCACCTCGTCGATACGGCGTTCGAGGAAATCCCAGCTCGCCTGGTGCCCGGGGCTCTGGTCGCCCAGCCAGTAGAGCATGGTCGAGGAATAGACGCCCGTCAGGATCATGCGCTTCGAGTACCAGTTGCCGTCCTCGGAGGCATCGCCGAGCGCGGTCCAGATCGCGTCGGCGGTGGACCAGACCGCGCGCATCCCGTCGGGCGCGTAGGGCGGCAGGGCGAAGAGGGCGCTGGCGCGGCGCACGAGTTCGGGATCGGCCGCCTCGAGCCGCAGCCGCACGGCCAGCGCCACCCGATCGCGCAGGCGAAGATCCTCGCCCGCCCGCGACGTCAGCCCGGCCAGCATCTCGGCATCGCCGCGCCTGTGATAGGCGAGCGCCAGATCCACCCCGCCGCGCGGATAGAGCGCGCGCGCAAGCGCCGGTTCGATGCCGGTATCGGTCACCGCCGCCTCGAGCGCCGCCTGCGACCAGCCGTCGAAGGGGACATGGATGATCGCCGCGTCGAGCAGCCGGTCGGCAAGCGTTTGGGTCTTGGTGCCCATGGATTGGGCGTCGGTGGGTTCGGGCATCGGGTTCTCCCTTTCGCGGGGCCGTCCGGCGGGTTGGCCGGGCAGGCGCCCGGCGCGGCTGGACAGCCGCGGCTGGCTCTGCTATCCAGCCGCTTCCTGCATTTGTCTGTAACTCTAGCTTGGAAAGGTGGTGAAAACCACATGCAGGTCTCTGTTCGCGACAACAATGTCGATCAGGCGCTTCGGGCGCTGAAGAAAAAGCTGCAGCGCGAGGGCGTGTTCCGCGAGATGAAACTCAAGGAACATTTCGAAAAGCCCTCCGTGAAGCGGGCCCGGGAACAGGCCGAGGCGATCCGCCGCGCGCGCAAGCTGGCGCGCAAGAAGGCGCAGCGCGAAGGTCTGCTCTGAGCGGTCAGCCGCCGGAAGCGAAATGGGGAACCCCCGGCACCTGGTGCGCGGGGGTTTTCTGTTGGCTGGACCGAGGGAAAACCGATCTCGCTTTCGAGGGAGGACAGCAGCGCTTGGGTTTGGTGGGCACACTGGCGTGACCGCATTTTTTCCCCATTGCCGCCACAAGAAAAGACCGATTGGCTTGGTGTCTTGCCGGGATGGAGCGATCGCCCTCGCCACCACCACGACCCGAAGCGTTGCGCGTGCCGAATGCGTCGGTCGATCAGCATCTCGCCGGCGTTACAGATGCCTTCGCGGATTTTGCTTGGATTGCGCTTATTGTGGCCGTGATGGTCGTGCTTGCGGTGATCGTTGCTCATCTTCGTCCTGCGCAAGCGCATCCGGCGCGACGTAGCATCCCGTCGCCTTGGGCAGATAGGAAAGCCCCGCAGCGACCCGGTCTTTCTCCGTGGCTCAAATCTGTTGCGAGCAGTGGGTGCAAGCCGGCCGCAAGCTGCCGATGGCGAAAGGATGCGTTCCGGCCCCGTGAGGCCGAGTTTCACCGGTGGCTGTGCCTCGACTGCGAGGCGGAAGGGTATTCCCGCGATGACAGCCCGCCGGTCGTTTGCAAACGCGGCATGAAACCGCGTGGGCTCTGAAACGACCGCCCGACGCAAGAACCCGCCAACGACTTGGTACGCGCGGGAGTGTTCTGTCGCCCCTAATCGGCATCGACGCGCCGGGCGACCAGTGCCGAACCAAGCGGTCCCATCACCGTCGGGCGTTCCCGCCGTTTTCCTGGGTTCGCGCGAAAGGGGTTCTACTGCCGCATTTGCGCTGCGTGGGCAGGCTGTTCCTGAGCGTGCCGGTCGCGCAGCAGAAGCGCGGTGGCGAGGGGGGGGACAGACGCGAGAAGGAACATCGCTTCCGCGCCCAGAGTGTCGGACAGCACGCCGGCGATTGCCGGGCCCAGGACGTTGCCGGCCGCCGCGGCGAGAAGCGCGGCCGTGAAGCTGAGCGAGGGAAGCTCCGGGAACAGCCGCTCGGACCAAAAGGCGAGGATGGCGCTGATCATCATCAGATACACCCCCTGCAGCCCGGCCGACAGGATCAGCCCCGCCCAGGTTCCCGGCGCGAACGCGACCAGCATGACCGAGAGCGCCCCGGCCAGCATCAGCAGGCGCAGGAGTGCCGAAAGGCCGATGATCGCCTTGATCCGCCCGGTCAGCAGGCCCGCGAGGCCGAAGAGCCCGTAGCCGATGAAGACGAGCGCCGGGGTCGCGCCGATCCGAAACCCCGCCACGCCGCCCGCGGTGACCATGTGGTCGGCGGCGAAGGAGATGTAGATCGCCGTTGTCGTGCCGAAGACGAACCCTATGACGAAGATCGGCAGGGACCGGATGTGCAGTAGATCGCGCCAACCGTTGCCGTGGCGGTCGTCGGGGGCTTTCTCGACCCGGCGCAAGGCAAGCCAGTTGCCGAGGAGCGCCAGCGCGCTCGCACCCGCAAAGAATGTCCAGGAGGCCCGCCAGGAAAGCCCGCCCATGACCATGGCGAGCGCGGCGATACCGGCGAAGACGATCCCCAGCCCCGTGCCCGTGCTGATGACCGATAGCGCGGTCGGCCGGTCGGGCTCGGTCACCTTGCGGTGCACGGCGTCGTTGAACGGTGTCCAGGCGAGCCCGGCGCTGGAGGCGGCGATGAAGACGCCGAGGGCGAGCACGATCACGTTCGGCGCTTGCGACACGATCCCCATCCCCACCGTGGCGGCGACGAGGCCCGCGAGAACCGGCAGCTTCGGGCCCGAGCGGGTCAGGAGCGCCTGGGCCAGCAGGAGGCCGAGGAAGAACCCGAAGAAACCGAGGCTGGAGACCGCGCCGATGGTCGAGGTCGACATGCCGAATTCCGACCGGAACTCGGGCACGAAAAGGCCGAAGCCCATGCGCGCCGGGCCGAAGGCAATGGCGGTGGCGGCGAAGCCGGCCGCGGAGAGGCTCAGGAAATGCGAGATGGCGCGGCCCTCTGTTGACCCTCTCCAACGGCGCGCGGGCGTTGTGGTTCCATCCCGCCCGCCCGCGACGCGCCGCGACTAGGGGCTCAGACGTCGAGCGCCGTCGTCTTCAGCACCGTGCGTAGCGAGAAGGCCGATTGCATCTGCGCCACGCCCGGGAGGCGCGCGAGGTACTGGCGGTGGATGCGGGCGAAATCCTCGGTATCCTCGACGGCGATCTTGAGCAGATAGTCGGCCTCGCCCGCCATCAGGTGGCATTCGAGTACGTCAGGGATGCGGCGGACGCCCTTTTCGAAGGCGTCGAGCACCTCGTCGCTCTGGCTGGAGAGGCGGATCTCGACGAAGACGAGCGTCTGCTTGCCGACCTTGCGGGGATCGAGCAACGCCACATAATCGCGGATCACCCCCTCGGATTCCAGGCGGCTCACCCGACGGTGGCAGGCCGAGGGCGAGAGCGCGATGCGTTCGGCCAGCTCGGCGTTGGAGATGCGCGCCTCGCGCTGCAGCAGGTGCAGGATCCGGCGGTCGAT
>SLKW01000051.1 GCA_007134405.1 Paracoccaceae bacterium | reverse complement strand
CTGGGCGCAGCGTTTCCACGGGTTCAGGGCCGAGGGTCTGATCGCGCCACCCGCCTCCGCCATGGGCCGCAGGGTGGGCGAGGTGACCTTCGACAGCACCAGCGTCACCTTCGACAGCACGCTTGCCGATTTCGGCAGCCCGCTTCTGAACGAAACCCTGCGCGGGACCGGCGTCGATGCCGTCGAGAGGGTGACGGGCGCCTTGCAGGCGGAACGCGCCGCCGGGACCGGGCCTGACAACGACTTGTCCTAGCGCGCGGCGGCCCTGAGCGCTGGCGGTTCGTCGGAGGTATCAGCCGGGGCGGGGCGGGGTGCCATTTGCCTCCCACGGTCATTGCTTTACCCTCTGCGCCGAGGTGTCCGGCCCGCGCGGGCCGGACGCAGAGTGAGGAGAGGATCATGTACCGACGCACTTTCGCCCTGGCCCTGGCCGCAGGGGCGCTGGCCGCCTGCGCGCCGCAGCCCTTCGCCAACCCGCTGAGCCGCGAGATGCAGGCGAACCTGCGGATTTCGCGCATCGATGTCGTGACCACCGGCGCCGCCTTCGAAAGCAGCCTCGCCGCCGGGACGGCGTCTCGGCTGGGCAGCGACCTGACCGGGGCGCTGCGTCAGGAATTCGCCGACCGGTTGCGGCCCGACGGGGTCGTCATGTCGGTCGAGGTGGCGCGGATGAATCTCGCCGGAAGCGTCCGCACGGCGTTCGGGCGCGACCAGTCGCGGCTGCAGGGCACGGTGCGGCTGCTGGGGCCGGGAGGCGGTCTGCTGGCGACCTATCCGGTTCAGGTCGAAGCCGGTGCGGCAGCCGAGACGCGGACGGGCGCGCTGGCGCGCGCCGCCGTGACGACCGCCGACGGGCTTTACCGGACGCTCCTGCGCGATTTCGCGCGCGCGACGCGCGAGCAGATCCTGGGCGCCGACCTGCCCGGCCAGCGGCTGTTGCGCCGCGCGACGGCGGGCTAGGGCCGGCCCGGCAGGCGCATCGGGGGGATGCGCCGCGCTTGTGACGCCGCGGGCGCGTGCTAAGGTCAACGCAGCAGGAACGACCGGGCGGGCGTATGGACCTGATCGACCAAGGAATACTGGACGCGGGCACGGGCCTGTTTGCCCGGATCGAGGCGTCTTTGCGCTCGATGCTCTCGGGGTGGGAGCTTTACCAGTTCGGCCTTCTGATCGCGCTTTTCATCCTGGCGCATCTGGGCGCCCGGTGGATGCGCGGGCGGCTCGAGGGGTGGGTGCGCCGCCGCTCGGGCTGGCCGAAATGGCGGCTGCGGGTGGCGGTGGTCGTCTCGAACCGGATGCGCGGGCTCTTGTTCGTGCTGCTGGCGTGGTTCGCCTATGCGGTCATGGAACAGGTCGCGGGCCCGTCGCGCAGCTTCCTCATCGGACTCTGGGCGACCATCGCCACGGCCTGGGTCGCGGTCGGCTTCGCCGCGCAGTTCATTCGCAACCGCCCGCTGCGCAAGGCCGTGATGTGGCTCGCCTGGATCTACATCGCGCTCTACTATCTGGGTTTTCTGGACGATGCGGCGGTGTTTCTCGATTCCATCGCCATCGATTTCGTCGATTTCCGGCTTTCGGCGCTGTCGGTCTTCCAGGGCGTGCTGGTCACCGCGATCCTGCTCTTTGCCGCGCGCGCGATCACCCGCGCGCTGGTGCGCCGGATCCAGGGCAACGAGGATATCTCGCCCTCGATGCGGGTGCTGGCGGTCAAGGCGGTTCAGTTCGCCTTCATCGCGCTGGCCATCATCATCGGTCTGCGCGCGATCGGCTTCGACCTGACGGGCCTGGCGGTCCTGTCGGGCGCGATCGGCCTGGGCATCGGCTTCGGGCTGCAGAGGGTGGTGTCGAACCTGGTTTCGGGCGTGATCATCCTGCTCGACAAGTCCGTGAAACCCGGCGACGTGATCAGCCTGGGCAACAAGTTCGGCTGGATCGATGAGCTGGGCGCGCGCTATGTCTCGGTCGTGACCCGCGACGGGCTGGAATACTTGATCCCGAACGAGGATCTGGTGACCGGGCAGGTCGTCAACTGGTCGCATTCGGACGAGTTCGTGCGTATCGAGCTGAATTTCGGTACGTCCTATCACGACGATCCGCACAAGGTGCGTGCCATCGCCATCGCGGCGGCGCGCAAGGTGCCGCGCGTCCTGTCCTCGCGCGACGTGGCCTGCCACATCACCGGCTTCGGCAACAGTTCCATCGACTACGTGCTGCGCTTCTGGATCCGCGACGCTCGCGAGGGGCTGGCGGGCGTGCGCGGGCCGGTCTTCCTGGCGCTGTGGGACGCGTTCAAGGAGCATGGGATCACCATACCTTTCCCGCAGCGCGAGGTCCGGGTGCTCAACGAGGCGCTGCCGGTCACCACACAGATGGCCGAGACGGGCATGGCGGCGGGCGACGCGATGCCCGCCGAGGACGAGCGGGCGGCGGGGCGCGCAGAACCCCAGAAAAACCGGCGGGCGGATTGAGAATCCACCCCCTCGATGTTACATTCCTGGCAATGACCATGCAGGAGGACAGGAACCTGTCTTACATCGACCCGGCCGCCACCACGGCCCCCGCTCCAAACGCCGCGCCTGGTCTGACAGGCGCCGCAATCCTGGATCTGGTCCTGCAATCGCTCGATGACGACAAGGCCGAGGACATCGTGCAGATCGATCTGCGCGGACGTTCCTCGATGGCCGATCACATGGTGATCGCCACGGGCCGGTCGTCGCGGCAGGTAGGCGCCATCGCGCAGAAGCTGATCGACCGGCTGAAGGAGCGCTTTCGCCTGTCCGCCCGGGTCGAGGGCAAGGATGCCGGCGACTGGGTGCTGATCGATACCGGCGATGTCGTGGTGCATGTCTTCCGCCCCGAGGTGCGCGAATTCTACCAGCTTGAAAAGATGTGGCAGATACCCGCGGGGGGCGCGCGCGCCTGATACCGCCGAATTGAAGGCGGCGAGCCGATGCGGATTCACCTTTGCGCCGTGGGACGGCTGCGCGCCGGTCCGGAGCGCGCGCTTGTCGATGATTACCTGAAGCGCTTCGACCGGACCGGGCGGCCGTTGGGCCTGGGCCCGGCGACCGAGCACGAGGTTGAGGACAAGCGTGGCGGCGGGATGGCGGGCGAGGCGGCGCTGCTGATGCGCGCCTGTCCCGACAGCGCGTCGCGCGTCGTGCTGGACGAACGCGGCGCGACGCCCGATTCGCCCGGCTTCGCGCGCCGTCTGGCAGCCTGGCGCGACGATGGCGTCGGCGACCTGGCCTTTTTCATCGGCGGGGCCGACGGTCTCGCGCCTGATCTGCGCGAGGGGGCCGATTTCGCGCTGTCCTTCGGGGCGATGGTGTGGCCGCATCTTCTGGTCCGGGTGATGCTGGCGGAACAACTCTACCGCGCCGCGAGCATTCTGGCCGGCACTCCCTACCATCGGACGTGAGCGGCCATTGCCCCGCCCGCGCTCAACGCCTATGTCGGGCGCGAAAAAAACGGAGACACGCATGTCACGCAAAGCTCCCATCGTTCTGTGCATTCTCGATGGCTGGGGGTTGAACCCGGCGCGCGAGGGAAACGCGGTTGTGCAGGCCGATACGCCGGTTTTCGACCGGATCATGGCCGAGTGCCCGCATGCGCGACTGGTCACCCATGGGGCGGATGTCGGCTTGCCGAAGGACCAGATGGGCAATTCCGAGGTCGGCCATACGAATATCGGCGCCGGTCGCGTTGTGACGATGGACCTGGGCCAGATCGACCTGGCGGTGCAGGACGGGTCGTTTGCCAAGACGCCGGCGCTGCTGGAATTCATCGCCGAGTTGAAGAAGACCGGCGGCACCGCGCATCTGATGGGGGTTGCCTCCGACGGCGGGGTGCACGGGCATATCGAGCATCTCAAGGCCGCGGTGAGGGCCATCGCCGCCGAGGGCGTGCCGGTCGCGATCCACGCCATCACGGACGGCCGCGATGTGTCGCCGACGTCGGCGGCGGATTTCGTGGGCGATCTGAAGGCCAGCCTGCCCGAGGGCGCGCGGATCGTCACGGTGATCGGGCGCTACTGGGCGATGGACCGCGACCGCCGATGGGACCGGGTAGAGCGCGCCTATCGCGCCATGGTGCGCGGCGAGGGCGAGCACGCGCCCGGCCCGCTGTCGGCGATCGAGGCGGCCACCGCGCGCGACGAAACCGACGAGTTCATCGCGCCCACGGTGATCGGCGACTGGCAGGGCGCGAGGGCGGGTGACGGGTTCTTCTGCCTCAACTTCCGCGCCGACCGCTCGCGCGAGATCCTGGCGGCCCTGGGCGCGCCCTCGTTCAACGGCTTCAACACCGGGCGGCGGCCGGACTGGGCGATGCTTCTGGGCATGGTCGAATACTCCGACGCCCATAACGCCTTCATGCACACGGCCTTTCCCAAGCGGGTGATCGACAACACGCTCGGCACCTGGGTCGCGAAACAGGGGCTGCGCCAGTTCCGCCTGGCCGAGACCGAGAAGTATCCGCATGTCACCTTCTTCCTGAACGGCGGCCAGGAAGACCCCGAGGTGGGCGAGGATCGCTACATGGCGCCCAGCCCGAAGGTCGCAACCTATGACGAAGTGCCCGAGATGGCCGCCGAAGAGGTCACCGAGCGCCTGATCGCCGCCATCGAGGAGGGCTACGACCTGATCGTGGTGAATTACGCCAATCCCGACATGGTCGGGCATACGGGCGATCTGGCCGCAACGATCCGCGCTTGCGAGACGGTGGACGCGGGCCTTGGCCGGGTCCTGGCGGCGCTGAAGGCAGCGGGCGGCGCGATGCTGCTGACCGCCGATCACGGCAATGCCGAGCAGATGATCGACCCCAAGACCGGCGGTCCGCATACCGCGCATACCACGAACCCGGTCCCCGTGGCGCTGATCGGCGGGCCCGAGGGCGCGCGGCTGCGCGATGGCCGGCTGGCCGACGTGGCGCCCACGATCCTGGCGATGATGGGGCTCGATGCACCGAAGGAAATGACCGGCCAGAGCCTGATCGTCGCGACTGGCGGCTGACCCGGGCGGCTGCCAGGAAAAACGCGCGATTGTGATCTGGATCGGCGCCGGACGAGACTAAGTTCAGCGTGGGAAACCGAAACCGAGGGCGCCCGGGTTGGACGGGCCTAAGACAGGCCATTGACCCGGAGGCGCGCATCGATTTTGATTGGTGACGAGCCGAAACCGCCCGCTGGCGTCGCTGCGGCGCCTCGCGGCGGGCCATTCCGGGCGAAAGGCCCCATACGGGAAGAAACGATGAAGAAATTTCTTGCGGCAGCGCTGGCGGGCATGATCGGCGGCGCGCTTCTCACCACGCAGATCGCCGGTCCGCTGATCGCGCAGGAGCAGGCGCGCACGCAGTCGGTCTACCAGCAGCTCGATCTATTCGGCGACGTGTTCGAGCGCATCCGCGCCCAATACGTCAACGAGGTCGATACCGGCGATCTGATCGAGGCGGCGATCAACGGCATGCTGATGTCGCTCGATCCGCATTCGAGCTTCCTCTCGCCCGACGATTTCGAGGACATGCGCGTGCAGACGCGCGGTGCCTTCGGCGGGCTGGGAATCGAGATCTCGCAGCAGGACGGGTTCGTGCAGGTGATCGCGCCCATCGACGATACGCCGGCCGACAAGGCGGGCGTGCAGGCGGGCGACCTGATTACCCATGTCGACGGCGAATCGCTGATGGGCCTGACCCTGCAGCAAGCGGTCGAGATGATGCGCGGTCCGGTCGGTTCGGAGATCGTCATCACCATCGTTCGCGAGGGGGTGAACGAGCCCTTCGAGCTGTCGATCATCCGCGACACGATCCGCATCCAGGCGGTCCGCACCCGGCTTGAGGGCGATATCGTCGTGGTCCGCGTGACGACCTTCAACGAGCAGACCTACGACAACCTGCGCTCGGGCCTTGAGGGCGCGATCGAGGATCTCGGCGGGATCGAGAATATGCAGGGCGTCGTTCTGGATCTGCGGAACAACCCCGGCGGCCTTTTGAACCAGGCGATTCGGGTGACCGACGCCTTCCTCGACCAGGGCGAGATCGTCTCGACCCGTGGCCGCGACCAGGAGGACAGCGAGCGCTACAACGCCTCGGCCGGAGACATGATCGACGGCCGTCCTATGGTCGTGCTGATCAACGGCGGTTCGGCCTCGGCCTCGGAAATCGTCGCGGGCGCGCT
>SLKW01000261.1 GCA_007134405.1 Paracoccaceae bacterium | reverse complement strand
TGTCGGCCGTCGGTCCGTCGGTGATGGCGAACCAGTAGAAGATGCCATAGCCCGCCATGACCACGCCCGAGGTGGCGACGGCATAGCGCCAGCCGTCCTCGCCGCCGTAAATGGTCAGCGCGATGGTCGGCAGGGTGATCGCCGCGGCGGCCGAGCCGAAGTTGCCCCAGCCGGCGTAGAAGCCTTCGGCAAAGCCGATGTCGCGCGGCTTGAACCAAAGCGCGGTCATGTGGATGCCGACGACGAAGCTTGCGCCGATCGAGCTGAGCACCAGACGCGAGACGAAGAGCACTTCGCGCGTGTCGCCGAAGGCGAAGACGAAGGTCGGCAGCGCCATGATAACCATAAGGACCGAGAACACCCGGCGCGGCCCGTAGCGGTCCAGCGCCATGCCGACGATGATCCGGGCGGGAATGGTGAGCGCGACGTTGGCGATGGCGAAAAGCCGGATGTCGTCGCGCGTCAGCCAGTCGACCGAACGCAGCATCGACGACGCCAGTGGCGCCATGTTGAACCAGACGTAGAAGCAGATGAAGAACGCGATCCAGGTCAGGTGAAGGGCCTGGATCTGCTTGTTCTTGTATCGAAAAAGATCGCTGACTTGCATGTCGGACCTCGAAAAGGGGGCGGGCGCCGCTCAGTCGGCGTGCGTGGGAATGATCAGCAGCGGGCATTCCGCCCGGCGGGCCAGAAAGGCCGACACCGAACCGAAGGTCATGTGGTCGAATTCCTCGACCAGCGCGTCGATCCGCTTGGTGATGAAGTTGAACGGCCCGGGATCGGGCTTGTGGCTGTGGCGCGCCATGACCAGCAGGTCAGGCTTGCGCTCATCGATGGCGCGCAGGATCATCTTGCGCGCGTCGCCCTCGGCCAGCAGCACATGCGCCTCGAAGCCCGCCTCGGCCAGCTCGGCGGCGGCCGCCTCGACGCCGGCTTTCTGCTCGGCGTATTGCTCTGCGAACATGTCGTCGGCGACGGCGGTCGACGAGCCGACATCCTCGACGACCGAGATCAGCGTGATCGTGGGCTTGAGACCGCCCAGAAGGTCCTTCACCGCCGAAAGGGCGATGCGCGCGTTGCGCGAATTGTCATAGGCCAGCATGACATCCATGTCTGTCTCCTCGGAGTGGCGACCGCATTCGGGCGGCGCTTTCCGGGTACCCGGCACAGGACTGGCACGGAAAACTTGACCTGGATCAATGTCGGGAGAACTCGCGCCTCAAATCGAACTTGATTTTGCAATTGCAGCGCGTGTCGTGCAGAATGTTTTTTTGCCGGGCGCAGGAGGTCAACGTAACTGCTTGCGCCTTTTGGGTGGGCAATTGATAAATGTCACCCAAGGAATCACTGAAAGTAAGCCCATGCGTCCCGACGACCTGCCCGAAGTCCGCCGGTTGCCTCTCTTTCAAAAGATGGAGGCGGCGAATTTCGACGAGCTTGTGGGGAAATCCTACATGCAGACCTTCCCCGCCGGGCTCGAAATGATCCGGCAGGGCGACCCGGCCGATTTCCTGCACGTGATGCTGGAAGGGGCGGTGGAACTCTACGCCAAATGGGGCGGGCGCGAATGCACGATGGCCGTGGTCCGTCCGGTCAGCACCTTCATCCTGGCCGCCTGCATCAAGGACGCGCCCTACCTGATGTCGGCGCGCACGCTCGAGCGGTCGCGGATCATCCTGATTCCCTCAGCCGGATTGCGCGAGATCTTTCGCCGCGATACCGAATTCGCCGTGTCGGTCGTCACCGAACTGGCGGCGAGCTTTCGCTCGATCGTGCGCAACACCAAGGGGCTGAAGCTGCGCAACTCGCGCGAACGCGTCGCGTCCTACCTCCTGCGCCAGTCGCGCCTTCTCGACGACGCCCCCAGCTATCGCCTGCCGGTCGAGAAGCGGCTCCTCGCTTCCTATCTGGGCATGACGCCGGAAAACCTGTCGCGCACGATCAAGACGCTCGAGGATCACGGCGTGAAGGTCGACGGGATGCGCGTCATCATCACCGACCGCAAGAAACTCGTCGATCTGGCGCAGCCCGACACGCTCATCGACGGGCCGGATCCCGACGCCCTGGGCACCGGCTCCAGCCTGCCGCCGGTGCAACGCTGGGCCTGAGCGGAGCTGCTACCTGCGGTGGGGGCAGCCAGCCGGCATCCTGGAATTTGTCTTGAAATCGTCGCCCGCATGCGCCCTAATCCGGCCATTGCGGCACTGCCGTACGCTACCCGGGCGCACGATCCGGGGCCGACCACAAACAGGGAGACGAGAATGAACACCAGCTTCACCCGCAGAACCGCCCTTGCCGCCGCTCTTGCGCTGCCGCTCTCGGGCCTCGGCGGCGCGGCGATGGCCGAGACGCGCAGCTACGTGCTCACCACCGCGACCACCGGCGGCACCTATTACCCCGTCGGCGTGGCGCTGGCGACGCTGGCCAAGATCCACCTGATGAACGAGCACGGCATCGACATGTCGGCGATCTCCTCGGCCGGCTCGGGCGAGAACACGGTGCTGATGCGCGAGGGTCAGGCGCAGTTCGCCATCATGCAGGGCCTCTTCGGCCAGTGGGCGCGCGAAGGCGCCGGCGCGCTCGAAGAGGCGGGCCCGCAGGATAACCAGCGCTCCATCGCCATGCTCTGGCCGAATGTCGAGCATTTCCTGATCCATTCCAGCCTCGTCGAATCCGGCACGGCCGAGGATCTGGCCAATCTCGAAGGGCAGGGCTTTTCCATCGGCGCGCGCAACTCGGGGACCGAGCATTCCAACCGCTTCCTCTTCGAAAATTACGGCTTCGACTACGAATCCTGGGATCTCGTCTACCAGGGCTTCGGCCCCTCGATCGACTCGCTGATCAACGGCCAGATCATGTCCACCAACATCAATTCCGGCATCGGCGTCGGCACGGTGACGCGCGCCAAGGCGCAGATGGGCGATGACGTGACGCTCCTCTCCGTGACCGAGGAGGAGCTGGAGAAGTTCGACGGCGGCACCGGGCTCTATTTCGCCATCACCATCCCCGGCGGCACCTATCCGGGCATCGACGAGGATGTCGAAACCATCGCCCAGCCGAACTTCCTGGCCGTGAACTACGACGTGCCGGAAGAAGACGTCTACCTCTTCACCAAGACGATCTACGAAAACCTCGGCTTCCTCTGCAACATCCATCCCGCGACCTGCGACATGAGCCTCGAAAACGCGCTCGCCGGCCTGCCGCTGCCGCTGCACGCCGGTGCCGCGCGTTACTACGAGGAAGTCGGGCTCGAGATCCCGGACAACATCGCGCCCGTCGACTGACGCCGATGAAAGCCGCGCGCCCCGGCGCCGGCCCATGACGGAAGGGGCGCGCCCGGTGGCGCGCCCCGACCAGCGATCGTGAGCCGCGAGGACAGGATGCAGGCCCAGACACAGCCCGGCACGCCCGCTGGCACCACGCCTGGCACCACGCCTGGCGACGAGGACAATCATTACACCCGGCCCGACGACAGCCTGCCGGGGCGCGTTGCCTTCTGGTTCGGCGTCGGCCTTTCGATCCTGCATATCTGGTTCAACACCATCGGCACGCTGTCCGAGCTCTGGACCTCGGTCATCCACTTCGCGGGCTTCGGTTTTCTCTGCGCGCTTCTCTACCCCGCGGTACAGGCACGCACCGTGGCGGGCGAGCGCGTCGTGCTGGCCATCGACGTCCTCCTCGGCCTCGCCGCGCTCAGCCTCTTTGCCTATCTCTATCTCGAGGAAACCGCGTTCTACCGCCGTGTCCAGACCACCGGCTTCGCCTGGCAGGACTGGGTCTTCACCTCGCTCGCGCTGCTGCTGGGAATCGAGTTCACGCGCCGAACCACCGGTTGGATCATCCCGATCCTGATCATCCTGTCCTTCACCTACATCACCTTCTGGGGCCGCTACGTGGGCGGCATGCTGACCTTCAGCGGGCTGCGCACGGACACGATGCTCTTTCGCATCTTCTACACCGACGACGGCATGTTCGGCACCGTGGCGCGCATCTCGTCCAGCTTCGTCTTCATGTTCATCCTCTTCGGCGCCTTCCTGCTGCGCTCGGGGGCGGGGCATTTCATCATCGACTTCGCGCAGGTGCTGGCGCGGCGCTTCGTCGGCGGGCCGGGCCTTGTCGCCGTGATCGGCTCGGGGATGATGGGCACGATCTCGGGCTCGGCGGTGGCCAACACCGTCTCCACGGGCTCGATCACCATTCCGCTGATGAAACGCGCCGGCATGCCCGCCAAGACCTCCGCCGCGACCGAGGCCGCGGCCTCGACCGGCGGACAGATCATGCCGCCGATCATGGGCGCGGGGGCCTTCATCATGGCCTCGTTCACGCAGGTCTCCTACCTGACCATTGCCGCGCTCTCGGTCCTGCCCGCGATCCTCTATTTCCTCTCCATCGCCTTTTACGTCCGCATCACCGCCAAGCGGCTGAACCTCGACCCGCAGGACGACTTCGACAAGACCCTCTGGCAGGTGCTCAAGGACAATGGCCTTGCGTTCTTCCTGCCCATCGGCGTGCTGGTGGGCCTCCTGATCTGGGGCTACACGCCGACCTATGCCGCCGGCATCGCGATCATTGCCGTGGTGATTTCCAGCTGGGTGACCAAGAACCCGATGGGTCCCTGGGCCGTGCTCGAGGCGCTGGCGCTCGGCGCCAAGAACATGGTGCTGACCGCGGTCCTCCTGGTCGCCATCGGCGTGGTCATCGCCGCCGTCACCATCTCGGGCGTCGGCAACACCTTCTCGCTGATGATTGGCACCTGGGCGGGGGGGTCGGTCCTGATCGCGATCGTCCTCATCGCGCTCGCCTCGCTGGTTCTCGGCATGGGCCTGCCGGTGACGGCGGCCTATATCGTCATCGCGACGCTCTCGGCCCCGGCGCTCGCCGACCTCATCACCCGGGTCGAGATCGTCAACGCCATCGCCGCCGGCGCCATCCCGCAATCCACCGGCGCGATCCTCATGCTGGGCTCGCCGGAGATGGCGGGCCAGATCGGCCAGCCGATGTCGCAGGACCAGGCCACCGAGGTGCTCGCCGCCGCGCCGCTCGAAATGTATCGGCAGATCGTCAGCGACACGCTCAGCCGCGACGTGATCCTGGCGGCGATCCTGGCCGCGCATCTGATCATCTTCTGGCTCAGCCAGGACAGTTCGGTCACACCGCCCGTCTGCCTCACCGCCTTCGCCGCCGCCGCCATCGCCGGCTCGCGCCCGATGGCCACCGGCTTCACCGCCTGGAAAATGGCCAAGGGCCTCTACATCGTGCCGCTTCTCTTCGCCTATACACCGATCCTGCACGGCACGCTGTGGGAGAAGCTCGAGGTCACGCTCTTCACCGCCGCCGCGCTCTACGCGCTCGCCGCCGCGATCGAGGGGCATATGGAAGCCGCGATCAACTGGGTCACCCGCGCGGTGATGGCGGCGCTCTGCGTGGTGCTGATCTGGCCGGAACAGGCCGCGCTGCACTGGGCCGCGCTTGCCGTCTTCGCCGCCATGCTCGCCTGGAACATCCTGCAGGACCGCCGCCAGCGCGCCCCGGCCCCCGCCTGACCGCCGCCCCTGCGGGTCCGCCGGCGCAGCCCTCGGGGGTCGGCGCACGCTATCCAATCCGCTCGTATCCGGCGGCAGAGGCGCAAATCGTCCTACGCGAGTCCTACGCCTGTCCTACGTTTGTCATACGGTAAGCGGCAAGGAGACCCCGTGGGTTAGCGGCATGGTCTTCCTGGGATAGACTGGTGGCGTTGTTCTGACGCCGAGGTTCCATGTCTACGACTAGTTCTACGCCTATGCCCGCGACTGGTAGCTTACAGTTGGTCGAGGCCGTGATCGAGCGTTTCGATGGTGCTCCGGTCGGGGAGCGTCGTCGATGGTCGGTTGAGTTCAAGGCGCAAGCGGTCGCGGCGGCGCTGGAGCCTGGCGTGAACGTTTCCGCACTGGCGCGCCGCCTGGGGATTTCGCCGCCGCAGCTGTTCGGCTGGCGCAAGGCCTTTCTGAAGAAGCAGGACGCCGTTACCCCGGCGTGCGTACCAGCTCCCATGGTGGAGATCGTGGTTGGCGAAGTGACGATCCGCGTCGGCCCGGACCTCAGCGAGGCAGCGCTGCGCCGGATCCTGCGTGCGGTGCGCTCGGCATGATGCCGTCGGGCGTGAAGGTCTATTTGGCCAGCCAGCCGGTCGACTT
>SLKW01000398.1 GCA_007134405.1 Paracoccaceae bacterium | reverse complement strand
ATCCAGCCGACCGGCCGGCGCAGAACGGCTAGGGCCTGGCGAAAGCGGTCGCGGCGCAATTCGCGGCGCATGATCCAGTCGGGCAGCCAGATATGCTTGCGCCCCGCCACCATCTGCAACGCGATCAGGGCGATGACGATGCCGGCGACCGAGGGTAGGCCGAAGATGCCGCTGGCCGGGGTGACGACGATCAGCGCCGGGGTCAGAAGCATGGCCGCGAAGGACAGCTCTCCCAGCGCCTTGACCAGATGGCGGACTTGCGGCGCCCCGTCGTCCGCCGCGTGATCGAGCGCCACGAGGACATGCGAGATCCGCCCGCGGGCGGCTGGAGCCGGATCGCCGGTTCCGGTCATGACCCGTGTCTCGGTTGGTTGCGCATGCCACTGCCTAGCCAATTTTGCGGCGCGATGCACATCAACCCGGTGATGTGCGCCTCACGTGTTGGTGCGCGACGCGGCAGACGGCCATTGGACGGACCGTCGCGCGCCCTCTGATGAAAGGCAGGAGTAGGGTCGCGGGGGCAGAGTCCAACCATGCGCCGGTTTCGCACCCGCGCCGACCCATTCGTGCGTCCTTCAGGCTGTTCCGGCGGCGCGATGTGCCAGGAGAACCACGGCCGCGAGGCCGAGCGCGGCCCCGAAGAGCATCATCGAGCCGCTCAGGTCGTCCATCAGTTCGGGGCGCAGCGCCAGCGCCCCCGCCAGCGCCACCATGACGACGCCGCCCACAAGCTTGAGGGCGCGGCCGTGCCGTTCTCCCATACGGCCGAGGCTCATGCCGGTGACGGCGACGGCGAAAATCGCCAGTTCGACGCTGAGATAGATCAGGACGTAAACCGCCAGAAGCCCGACGAAACCCATGCCGGCGACGTCGCGACTGGCCAGGATCCCCGACCAGATCACGGGGAAACCGGCCGTGCAGGGCAGCTCCACCAGCGCGATCCCGGCGGCCATGGCCACGGTCGCGGCGATCAGGGCGGGGGTGCCGATGTCGTCGCGTCGCAAGCCGCGCAGCCGGCGGTAGATGCCGGGTTTCTGGGCCTCGGGGATCGAAAAGCTGATCCCCCGCCCGTACCAGAAGTAGTCCTTTATGCTGACGAGGCCGAAACCCAGGGCGAAGAGCGCCACGGCCCAGCGAACCGCCGGCAAGGCGAAGGCGAAAGCCAGGACGCTGAAGAGCCCGGCGATGAAGGCGCCGTAGATCAGCGCCGTGGTGGCCAGAAAGCTGATTCCCACCACCGCGACCCGGCGGCGTGAACCCGAGGCGATGACCATGCCCAGAAGCAGGGTCAGTACCCAGAGCGAGCAGGGATTGAACCCATCGACGAAGGCGATCAGCGCGGTCAACCCCAGCAGCGAGGCGGCGGAGGGGTCGACTTCGCCCGCGAAGGGTAGGCGCAAGCTGTCGGGCGGGGCGTGCGCCGGCGCCTCGTCCGCGAGCTTGGCGGCGATTGCCGCCTCGATCGCGCTGCGTTGGGCGGGCGTGTCGCCTATCCAGACATGCGGGCCAAGGATCAGGGTCGGCACGTGCGTGGCGCTGGCACCGCGCGCGGTCGCCATGTCGCGGAACAGGGCGTGGTATCGGTCGGTCCGGGAGAGCTCCATCTCGACCACCGTCAGTCCGGGGAAGCGGGCCTCGAGCGATTCGATCCAGGGTTTCTGGCGGATGCAGACCGCGCAGGTGAGGCTCCAGAAGACGTGCAGCACCGGGCGGTCGGCGGGACGCTCTGCCGCGGCGGGGCCGAGGCTGGCGAGCAAGATCGAAAGGGCAAGCCAGAGGGTCGCGAGGTGATGGCGGGTCGCGGCGCGGAGCCGCGGCGGAGTGGGAGAAGGCATGGTCCGTCTTCATCGATGGAGGGTCGATGCGGCGAGCTTATACCAGACACGCCGCGTGCGGGGAGGGGCAGGTGTCGCGCCGGTGCAGTAAAGTGTTGCCCGTCGGCGGATGCGGGGTCATCCTGTGGCTCGCCACGGGGCAAGCGGAGGGTTTGTACGGATGCGGAAGTTGCTGATCGCGGCGGTGCTCGCCGCATGCCCGGCGGCTGTGGCCGCAGAGGTGACGGTTACGAGCACGCATTATGTCTGCGAGCGTGGGGTGGTGGTGCCGGTCACCTATGTCAATGGCACCGACCCGGCGATGGCGTTTCTGGTGGCCGAAGGCAAGCTGGTGGCGCTGCGTGAGGTGCCATCGGCCTCGGGGGCGTTCTACGCGGCCTTTGACGAGCAGGATGGCTATCGCTGGCGCACCAAGGGCGAGGAGGCGTTCCTGGCCTGGCTCGCGGCCGATCACACCGCCGAGGAGACGGTTTTGCTGACCGATTGCCTGGCGCGCTGATCCGCGGCGTCGGGCGGGGTCGCTGGTGGAGGCGCTCGGCGACCGTGTGACGATCAGGCGGCGGGCCAGGGCGGGGCGATGGCGGGGCGCAGGGTGCCGCTGCAGTCGCCGAAGCCGATCGTGTAGCCGTCGCCGCGGGCCAGGCCGCGCAGCGTGACGCGGTCGTTGTCCTGCAGGAAGCTGCGGCTGACACCGCTGCCCAGATCGAGCGGCTCCTTGCCGCCCCAGGACAGTTCCAGCAGAGAGCCGCGGCTTTCGCGCGTGTCGCCGGACACCGTGCCCGATCCAAGAAGATCGCCCGCCCGCATCGGCCCTCCGGCCGAGGTGTGGTGCGCCAGTTGCTGGGCGGCGGAATAGTAGAGCTCGCGGAAATTGGTGCGGCTGATGACCTTTGGCGCGCCGCCCTGGGGGGTCAGTTCGACCTCGAGCTCGATGTTGTAGTGCATCGGGCCGCTGTCCTGCAGATAGGGCAGAAGCGGCACCTCGCGCTCCGGCGCGTCGACGCGGAAGGGTTCGAGCGCGGCGCGGGTGACGATCCAGGGGCTGATCGTGGTCGCCGTCGCCTTGGACTGGAAGGGGCCGAGCGGCTGGTATTCCCAGGCCTGGATGTCGCGCGCCGACCAGTCGTTCAGAAGCACGTAGCCGAAGATCATCGCGTCGGCCTCGGCCAGGGTCACCGGGCGGCCGTAGCGCGAGGGGGTGCCGACGACCGCGCCCATCTCGAGCTCGAAGTCGAAACGCTCGCAGGGGGCGAAGCGGGGGGCGTCGTCCTGCGGGCCCTTGAGCTGGCCCCAGGGCCGGAAGACATCGGTGCCCGACACGACGACCGACGAGGCGCGGCCGTTGTAGCCGATGGGAATGTGCAGCCAGTTCGGCGGCAGCGCGTTGTCCTTGCCGCGGAACATGGTGCCGACGTTGGTTGCGTGCTGTTTCGAGGCGTAGAAATCGGTGTATTCGGCGACCGAGAAGGGCATGTACATCTCGGCCGAGGCGAGCGGGTGGAGGTAGGGCTCGATCGTGGTCTGCAGGTCGGACTTGGCGCGCAGGAAGCCGATCAGCAGGTGGCGCAGCCGTTCCCAGGCCGCCGGTCCCAGCGCCATGACGGCGTTCCATTCGGGCTTGTCCAGCACCGGGCGGTCGGCGAGCGAGATCAGCTCGGCCTTTTCCATCGCGGTGACGTCGAGGATCCGGTCGCCGATGGCGACGCCGCAGTGGCGGGGGCCGCCGGCGACCGAGAAGACGCCGCAGGGCAGGTTGTTGAGCGGGAACGGGCAGTCGGGCGCGTTGGCGGCCTCGATCCAGGACGGCATCAGCGGCATGGGGACTCCTCTGTCAGGTGGCGTCGGGCTGCGCTTCGGGCGCGGCCTCGGCGAAGGCGGGAAGGTCGAGGCAGGCGGCCTCGACCGCGGTGATCCTGGGCCACGGGGTCAGGTCCAGACCCCAGCGGCGGGCGTTGTAGACTTGCGGGATCAGGCAGCAATCCGCAAGGCCGGGGCTGTCGTCCGAGAGGGCGTAGCGGGTGCCGGGCAGGCGGGCGGCGACGGCGTCGAAGCCCAGCCGCATCCAGTGGTGCATCCAGGCAAGGCGGGCGTCTGCGTCGGCGTCGAAACGGTCACCCAGCGCGGTGAGGACGCGCAGGTTGTTCACCGGATGGATCTCCATCGCGACGATATGCGCGAGTTCCAGCGCGCGGGCGCGGGCGAGGGGGTCGGCGGGCAGCAGCGGCGGTTCGGGATGCGTCGCCTCCAGCCAGTCGATGATCGCGAGCGATTGGCTCAGCACCGTGCCGTCGGCGAGCTCCAGCGCCGGGACGAGGGCCTGCGGGTTCTTCGCGGTATAGGCGGGGCCGGTCTGGTCGCCCGCGACGAGCGAGACGAAGCTGTCCTCGCGCGCGAGCCCCTTGAGGTTGAACGCGATGCGGACCCGGTAGGCCGCCGAAGAGCGCCAGTAGGTGTAGAGCTTCATGATCCGTCCCCCTGAGCCCCACGATAGGGGAACTGCCGGCGGGTGCAAGATGGGGGTGGTAGACACAAGCTGAGCGGCAGATGGGGCGGGAAAGCGGGTGTCCGCATGCGGACATTATTCTAACCGACTGGTTTAATTATATTAAAGGCGTGATCGCTACACTTTTTAACTGTCTTGCGAATCATATGGCTCAATCTGTGCAGCGAGCGAACGGGTCCTTTGGGCCGTCGAAGCGTTTGCTCTCTAGAGATCCGCGGACAAGGAGACTGTTCCATCCTGCTCGACGACGATGGTCTTGCAACCTTCAAAGTCAGAAATTCCAAAAATATAACGACAGGTAGCTTGTTTCGCGGCTTCGGCGGTGCTTTGAACCGCTTTTGAAAACTCATCTGAACCGAACTCGGCGGACTCGGACCAAAGCATGTCAATTCTTCTGCTGTTCAATAGGCTTTCGTATGAGCAGCAGTTCTAACGAAAATGACGCACTGCCATGTGAACTTCAAGTTGATCTGCATTGATTCCTAATACGTCAACGGCGTGATGGATTGCGATCATCTGAGCTGAATTGGGGTCGATTCTATACTCGCCGTGAAATTCGAGCATAAGGGAAACTGCGTTATCGTAGATTTCCTTCCAATGAGGCCAATTCTCTTTGATTGTGTTTGGGGCAGAAAACACCGTCAACGCAATAGTTAAGGCCTGAGCGCTTTTCCAAATGGCCACAGGCCAATCTGCGCCGAGCCCAGCATTGCCCACAATTACGATCAAGCCAGTCGGTGGGTTCTCAACAAGCGCCAATAAATCAGTGTGTATCGTGTCGGCTTCTTCGCCATAAACATTTGAAACAGCCAATAATTGCATGCGTTTACTGTCTCCGGGGAGCCTGAGCGAAACATTCAACTGCTGGCGTGCGCGTGTCAACTTAAGAAAAGATGATTCCCGCGTTGGGTCTGCGCACTCGACTGACTTGGCTTTAATTTACTAGGCTGTCAGAGATCCCCGGTTTCCACAGCGGCGTAGCAAGCCCCTATCGGCCGAATTGCTGTTCCACATAGTCCATGATGTCCTCCATCAGCGAGCCGGAGGCGTCGGGTCCGGTGAAGCGGAGGTTCCAGCCGTCGGAGGTCTGCTCGCGGCGGATCTGAAGGCCGATGCGGGGGTTAACGATCCGGCGCGGGCGACCGGGGCGGTAGGCGAGTTGCGGGGTGCGGGCTTCGGACTCGGCTTCCTCTAGAACAGGGCGAAGAATGTTCCACTGGGCCTCGGGCGAACGGTCCGAAGAATGCTTAAGGGCACCGTCAATGACCGGGCCGAACCCGCGCCGCAACGCATCGGCGATGCGGGTGAGTTGGCGCATGCCGAGAGCTTCGGGGTGGGTCAGTATGTGGTCTCCGATCTCGGAGACGACCTCGACCACGGCGCGAATGCGGGCGCGGCGCTGGCGGCTAAGTGTCGGGTAGAGGCCGTTCACGGCGGCGTCGAGGGTGGGGAAGATGTCCTCGTCCACCGACTGCACGACGAGGCGGCCTTTTTCCCAGGGGGAGATCTCGGACCGGATCTCGTTTTCCGCGACCATCTTGGCCATCGCGTCGGGGATGTCGGCGGGGCGGCGGAGGAAGGCGGGGATGCGCGCCTCGGGGTTCGCCTTGTGGATGCGGCGGAAGGCCGTCAGGCGGCGCATGCCCGAGATGAGGCCGTAGCGGTGGCCGCTGTCGCGCGGGGCGCTGAAGGTCCAGACCTCGATCGGCTGGCGCAGGCCGTCGATGAGGATGGAGGTTTCAAGCTCGGCCAGGGCGGCGTCGTCGAGCGTGGTGCGGTCGCGGGGCAGCGCGGCCTCGTCGATTTCGGACGGGTCGAGGAGGTGGACCTGCGTGTCGGGGGCGGCGTT
>SLKW01000289.1 GCA_007134405.1 Paracoccaceae bacterium | reverse complement strand
TGCCCTCGGACAGCCGGCATTTCGGGCATCTGGCCTACGAGGTCGAGGATATCTACGCCAAATGCGCCGAGCTGCAGGCGGGCGGCGTGACGATCAACCGGCCGCCGCGCGACGGGCGCATGGCCTTCGTGCGTTCGCCCGACAACGTCTCGATCGAGCTTTTGCAGAAGGGCGAGGCGAAGGCGCCGGCGGAGCCCTGGGCGTCGATGGAGAATACCGGGCACTGGTAGGGGCGATTGCGCGGGCGGGGGAAAGGCGCTAAGCCGCGCCCGTCCCGCCCGACCCCCGACAGCCGTAGCCCGAGGTGCCCGCCGATGATCCCCACGAGCTTTCCCGACCGCGCCACGGTCGCCCGCCTGACGGCGCGGATGCTGCTGGACATCGAGGCGGTGCATTTCAACGCCGAGGAGCCCTTCACCTTCGCCTCGGGGCTGCGGGCGCCCACCTATATCGATTGCCGCAAGCTGATCAGCTATCCGCGCATCCGCGCGGCGCTGATGGATTTCCTGGCCTGCCGGGTGATGGAGGACGCGGGGTTCGAGGCCTTCGACAACGTCGCCGGCGGCGAGACCGCGGGCATCCCCTTCGCCGCGCTGGTGGCCGAGCGGATGGCGCTGCCGATGAGCTACGTGCGCAAGAAGCCCAAGGGTTACGGCCGCAACGCGCGGATCGAGGGGCGGATGACGGAGGGCGAGCGGGTGCTGCTGGTCGAGGACCTGACCACCGACGGCGGCTCGAAACTGAGCTTCGTCGACGCGATCCGCGCGACGGGGGCGCACTGCGGGCATACGGCGGTGATCTTCTACTACGGCATCTTCCCGGAAACGGAACCGCGCCTGGCCGAGCATGGGGTCAAGCTGCACTACCTCTGCACCTGGTGGGACGTTCTGGCCGAGGCGCGGCACGACAGCGTTTTCGACGCCGCGACGCTGGACGCGGTCGAGGCGTTTCTGAAGGCCCCGCGGGACTGGACGCGATAGTATCTTTTATGGAAACAATACGTTTCCATATTCCAGCTCTCGCTTCGACAATCTGCCACAAGCTGCACATTTCAAACAACATCTTGCGGCGCGGGCACGTTATGCACCGGTTGTCCACAGACTTACCCAGATTGCAACGCAGGCTTGATTTTGGCATATCTGAGTCGCCCCGGGAGGCCGCGATCGATCGGCACGGGCGAACCCCGCAACCAGGGCAGGAAGCGCCGCACAGAACCGGCGCGAGGGGGAGGCAGGCCAAATGAACGAGATCACCACGCTGGGCAGACCGGTCCCGACCGAGGCCCATCCCGAGGCGCTTCCGCACAATATCGAAGCCGAGCAGCAGTTGCTGGGCGCGGTGCTGACCAACAACGACGTCTATGACCGGATCTCGTCGCTGATCCGGGCGGAGCATTTCTTCGAACCGGTCCACCAGCGCATCTTCGAGATCGCCGCGGCGCGGATCCAGAAGAACGCGCTCGCCTCGCCGGTGACGCTGAAGGCCTTCATGGAGGATGACGACGCGCTGAAGGCGCTGGGCGGCCCGCCCTACCTGGTGCGGCTGGCGGGGGCGGCGATCTCGGCCTATGTGGCGCGCGACTATGCGCAGATGATCTATGACCTGGCCGTGCGGCGCGACCTGATCCGGCTGGGCCAGGACATCGCCGCGCGCGCCGGCAAGGTCGACGTCGACAGCGAGCCGCGCGAGCAGATCGTCGAGGCAGAGCAGCGGCTCTACAAGCTGGCCGAGCAGGGCGTGGCCGAGCGCGGCTTCCAGTCCTTCCTCAAGGCGGTGACCGACGCGGTCAACATGGCCAATGCCGCCTACCAGCGCGAGGGGCAGCTGTCGGGCATCTCGACCGGGCTGATCGATCTGGACAAGAAACTGGGCGGGCTGCATCCATCGGACCTGATCATCCTGGCCGGCCGGCCCTCGATGGGGAAGACCTCGCTTGCCACCAACGTCGCCTTCAACATCGCCAAGGCGTATCGGCGCGGCCTGAAACCCGACGGGACCGAGGGCACGGTCGAAGGGGGCGTCGTCGGCTTCTTCAGCCTTGAGATGTCGGCCGAGCAGCTGGCCGCGCGGATCCTGTCCGAAGCCGCCGAGGTGCCCAGCGAACAGATCCGCCGCGGCGACATGACCGAGGGCGAGTTCCGCCGCTTCGTCGAGGCGGCGAAGGCGCTGGAGGCCTGCCCGCTCTATATCGACGACACGCCCGCACTGCCCATCGCCCAGGTGGCGGCGCGCGCGCGCCGGCTGAAGCGCACGCATGGGCTGGATGTCCTGATCATCGACTACCTGCAACTTCTTCGCGGAACCTCGAAAGAAAACCGCGTGCAGGAAGTGAGCGAGATCACCCAGGGGCTCAAGGCCATCGCCAAGGAGCTGAACATCCCGGTGATCGCACTCAGCCAGTTGTCGCGGCAGGTGGAGAACCGCGACGACAAGCGCCCGCAGCTTTCGGACCTGCGCGAATCGGGCTCGATCGAACAGGATGCCGACGTGGTGATGTTCGTCTTCCGCGAGGAATATTACCGCGAGCGCGAGAAGCCCGGCGATCACGACCTCGACGGCATGGCGAAGTGGCAGGAGATCATGGAGAAGGTCCACGGCAAGGCCGAGGTGATCATCGGCAAGCAGCGCCACGGTCCCATCGGTACGGTCGAACTGAGCTTCGAGGGGCGGTTCACCCGTTTCGGAAACCTGGTCCAGCCCTGGCAGCAGGGCGCGGGAGACGGTTTCTGAGCGCGCGCGGATGGCGGGTTACTTGCGATTCCCGCGCGCAGAACCTAGGTCAACCGACATGGAGGCGCACCCTGCCCCGTTTCGCCCGATCCTTGCCGCGGCGCTGGCCGCGACCGCAACGCTTGTTGCGCCCGCGGTCCAGGCGCATCCCCACGAATTCGTCGAGGCGCGGCTGACCCTGCAATTCGACGCCGAAGGCGCGCTCGACCGGATCGGCGTCGAATGGCGCTATGACGCCTTCACCTCCATGCTGATCCTGTCGGATCTGGGCTTCAACCCCGCCGCGGACAGCCTGTCGGAAGAAGAGGAGGCCGCGCTTTCGGGCTTCGACACCAATTGGCAACCGGGCTATGACGGCGATCTGTGGCCCTATTTCGGGGAGGAGCGCATCCCTCTGGGACCGCCCGAGGACGCAACCGCGCGGCTGGAACAGGGTGAGATCGTCTCGCAGCACTGGCGCGAGGTGCAGGCGCGCGTGCATCCCGAGGCGGGCGATCTGGTCATCCAGGTCTATGACCCTGAATTCTACATCTCCTATTCGATCAGCCACGGCAGCGTGATCGACGGACGTGTCGATTGCCGGCTGCGCTATTTCGGCCCCGACCTGGCAGTGGCCGAGGAACGTCTGCAGGCGGCGCTTGACGAGCTTCTGGCCGAGGGCAGCGATCTGGAGGCGAACTTTCCCGCCGTCGGCCGCGACTTCGCCGAGGAGGTGCGGCTCGATTGCGCGCCGCCCGGCGAGTGACCCGGCCGACTTGCGCGCCCCCGCGCGTCATGGCAGGTCAGCGGCAAACACACGGGAAACGACGATGCGCCAACCGATCCGCCTTGCCGACTACACGCCGCCCAGCCATCTGATCGACCAGGTCGAGCTGACCTTCCGCCTCGATCCCAAGGCGACCCGCGTGCTGTCGACGATCCGTTTGCGCCCGAACCCGGCGCGCCCCGGCGCCGACCTGCGGCTCGACGGCGAGGGGTTGACGTTGATCTCGGCCACGCTTGATGACGCGCCGCTTGCGCAGACGCCCGACGCGACCGGGCTGACCCTGCCCGCCGCCGCCCTGCCCGACCGCCCTTTCACCTTCGCAGCCGAGGTCGAAATCGATCCGCGCGCCAACACCGCGCTCGAGGGGCTCTACATCTCGAAGGGCATGTTCTGTACCCAGTGCGAGGCCGAGGGGTTCCGCCGCATCACCTACTACCCCGACCGGCCGGACGTGATGGCGCCCTTCCGCGTGCGAATCGAGTCCGGCCTGCCGGTGCTGCTGTCGAACGGCAACCCGGCGGGGCGCGGCGACGGCTGGGCCGAATGGGACGACCCGCACCCGAAACCCGCCTATCTCTTCGCGCTGGTCGCGGGCGATCTGATCGCGACCCGCGACCGGTTCACCACCCGCTCGGGCCGCGAGGTGGACCTGGCGATCTGGGTGCGGCAGGGTGACGAGGACAAGACCGCCTACGCGATGGACGCGCTGAAGCGGTCGATGGCGTGGGACGAGCGCGTCTACGGGCGCGAATACGACCTGGACATTTTCAACATCGTCGCCGTCGACGACTTCAACATGGGTGCGATGGAGAACAAGGGATTGAACATTTTCAACTCCCGCTACGTCCTCGCCTCGCCCGAGATCGCCACTGACGACGACTACGCCTCGATCGAGCGGATCATCGCGCATGAATATTTCCACAACTGGACCGGCAACCGCATCACCTGCCGCGACTGGTTCCAGCTCAGCCTCAAGGAGGGGCTGACGGTCTACCGCGACCAGCAGTTCATGGCCGATGCGCGCGGCGCGGCCACCCAGCGCATCGGCGAGGCGCTGACCCTGCGCTCGCGCCAGTTCCGCGAGGATGGCGGGCCGCTCGCCCACCCCGTCCGGCCCGAGGCCTATGTCGAGATCAACAACTTCTACACCGCCACCGTCTACGAGAAGGGCGCCGAGGTCATCCGCATGCTGGCGACGCTGGTCGGCGAAGCCGGCTACGCACGGGCGCTCGATCTCTACTTCGAGCGCCACGACGGACAGGCCTGCACGATCGAGGACTGGCTCAGGGTCTTTCAGGACGCGACCGGCCGGGATCTGGCCCAGTTCAAGCTCTGGTACGCGCAGGCCGGCACGCCGCGCGTGCGCGTGACCGAGGAATGGAAGGACGGGCGCTTCCGGCTGCGATTAAGACAGTCGGTGCCGCCGACCCCCGGCCAGCCGAAGAAGGCGCCGATGACGATCCCGCTCGCGCTCGGCCTCATTGGCGCCAACGGCCAGGAGGTCGCGCCGACGCAGGTGGTCGAGCTCGACGAACCGGAAATCACGCTCGATTTCGACGGGCTCGGCGCGCGCCCGGTTCCCTCGCTCCTGCGCGGGTTCTCAGCACCCGTGGTGCTGGAACACGACCCCGAGCCCGGCGCGCTCGCGCATCTGCTGGCGCACGACACCGATCCCTTCGCGCGGTGGGAGGCCGGGCGGCGCTTGGCGCTGCAGGCGGCGTCCGCCATGATCCTCGACGGCGCGCCCGCCGATCCCGCCTGGCTGAACGCGCTCGCCCCCATCGTCCATGACGAAAGCCTCGACCCGGCCTTCCGCGCCCTGATGCTGCGGCTGCCCGAGGACGAGACCCTGGCGGCGCATCTGGCCGACCGCGAATACACCCCGGATCCCGACGCGATCCACGCCGCCCGCCGCGCCATGCGTCGCGCCCTCGCCGAGCGCTTCGCCGCCGACCTGCGCGGGCTCGTCAACGGGCTCGAACGCGTGGTGCCCTACAGCCCCGACGCGGCCTCGGCCGGGCGCCGCGCGCTGCGGCTGACGGCGCTCGGGCTCTTCGCGCAGATCGACCGCGGCGAGATGGCCGAGGCGACGTTCAAGGCCGCCGACAACATGACCGAGCAGCTGGGCGCGCTCGCCTGCCTGATCGATGCCGGGCGCGGCGAGACCGCGCTCGCCGCCTTCCACGACCGCTGGCGGCACGAGCGGCTGGTGATCGACAAGTGGTTCGCCCTGCAGACGAGCCACGCGCGCCCCGATTGCGCGGTGACCACGGCGCAGGGGCTGACCCGCCACCCCGATTTCGACTGGACCAATCCGAACCGCTTCCGCGCGCTCTTCGGCGGGCTGGTCGGCAACCATGCGGGCTTCCACCACGCCTCGGGCGCGGGCTACGACCTGCTGGCCGACTGGCTGATCCGCCTGGATGCCCGCAACCCGCAATTCGCCGCGCGCATGTCCACCGCCTTCGAGACCTGGCGCCGCTACGATGCCGGACGGCAGGCGCGGGCCCGCGCGGCGCTTGAACGGATCGGTGCGCACGACAAACTCAGCCGCGACATGGGCGAGATGGTCGAGCGGATGCTGGAGTGACGGGGGCGGCGGCCCCGGAGGCCCGCATCTGCGAAGTGCTCGCATGCGAGCACTTCGCCAAGCCATTGACATCGCTTCTTAAATAGCGCCCGTTAACCGCAACGAAACCTTTG
>SLKW01000152.1 GCA_007134405.1 Paracoccaceae bacterium | reverse complement strand
TTCGGCAAGCAGGAGGCCGAGGGCCGGGGATTCGTCCCGCTGATTGCTGCCGCCCTCGAACGTGGCCTGCCGGTGCTCGTGGGCGTGAACGCGCTCAACCTTGAAGCTTTCGAGGCTTTCGCGGGCGGCCTTGCCCACCGACTGTCCGCCGACCCGGACAGCATCGCCGACTGGGCCGCGTGCCGGACACCCGCCCGTGCCGCCTGAGGCCCCGGCCCATATCGCCGTCCTAACCGTCTCGGACCGCGCCGCGCGTGGGGAGTACGCGGATCGCGGCGGGCCTGCTGCCGAGGCCTGGCTGCGGCGCACGCTCATCCCTCCGGTCACCATCACCCGCGAGATCATCCCCGACGGTGCGAAGAGCGTTTCCGACGCGCTCAGGCGACTTGCCGATAAGACGGGTGCTGACCTGATCCTTGTCACCGGCGGAACCGGGCCCGCACCGCGCGACCGGACACCAGAGGGGGTCGCTGCCGTGATCGATTTCGACCTGCCGGGCTTCGGCGAAGCGATGCGCGCAGCATCGCTGGCTGAGGTGCCGACCGCCATACTCTCGCGACAGGGGGCGGGGGTGCGGGGGCGCACGCTGATCGTCACGTTGCCCGGCAATCCGGGCGCCATTGCCACCTGCCTCAATGCCGTCTTTGCAGCTATTCCCTACTGTCTCGATCTGATCGGCGCGGCGCGCGTGGAAACAGACCCGGCCGTTTGCGCCGCGTTCCGGCCGCCCAGAACACAGGCTTGAGACTGCACCAAGAGGTTCGTCGTCGGCGCGGCCCAGCACAACGCGTTCGAGCGTCGCCACCCAGATCTGGCGATTGTGCGCACAAACCCGTCAATATACGGCACTAATCGGCGGTTTCTTGCTTATCCGCCCCTGTGGATAGGCGCTCCTTTGCCGATGGCAACCAAAGTGGTTGCAGGTGCATGCACCCCCCGGTAATGAAAACGAAAGGACAAGGGGCAGGTTGCCGGAAACGCCACAAAGGCATCGGCGGCTTTAAAGCTCCGAGACAGGCAACAACGCGCAGGAACTCACTTGGGACACTCCTTCGATCGCTTGAACGCGGCCATAGACCGCTACCTGCCCGAAAAACGCCTCTTTTTGCGCTCGGACTACGGGACGCGGTTCGTGCGCCTGCGCCCGGTCGCTCAATTGAGCATCCTGACGGGCGCAGCGGCGATGTTTGTTTGGACGGTGATCGCCACCTCCATCATCGTCTTCAATGCCCTCGGGGCGGAATCGTTCCGCGAACAGGTCGCGCGAGAACGGCAGCATATCGAAACACGTCTGGGCGAGTTGGCCGCAGAGCGCGATCAGCGTGCCGTCGAGGCGCAGGCGGCGCATGACCGCTATGCCGAAGCGATGGATCGTGTCGCCACGATGCAGGCAATGCTCCTTGCGTCAGAACGCAAGCGCGCCGAACTGGAAGCCGGCGTGGAGACCGTGCAGACGAGCCTGCGCGAACGCACACGAGAGCGTGATGCCGCGCGCACCCAACTGGCAGAATACCAGCGCGACGACGCAAATGTCGAGTTGCGCGCCTCAGCCGCGCGCCTTGAAGAATTCGAACAAACGCTTGACGTCCTGATGGCCGCGCTCGCGCATACCGCGACCGAGCGCGAAACCATGAGCGCCATGGCGGACAACGCACACCTGCAGGCGCAGCACCTGGCACTCGAATATCGGCTCATTCAGGATCGGAACCACCGCATCTTCAGCCAGCTCGAGGAAGCCGTGGAAGAAGCGATCTCGCCGCTCGAGCGCATGTTCCGCGACGCGGGCCTGCCGCCCGAGCGCATCCTGCAGCAAGTCCGGTCCGGATATCAGACGCGATCGGCGTCCCTGATGCCGATTTCAATCTCGTCCTCGGGCACGCTCGACCCGGGCAGCGACGAGGCGCGCGCCAATTCGGTGCTTTCCGCCCTGGAAGAGATCAACACCTTCCGCATCGCTGCGCAGCGCACCCCGTTTGCGATGCCGGTAAGGGCCAATGTCAGAATGACCTCGGGATTCGGCAATCGCCGGGATCCGCGCCATGGTCGCCAGCGCATGCACAACGGCGTCGACTGGGCCGGTCCACAAGGGACGTCGATCCTGTCCACCGGCGCCGGGCGCGTGAAGTTCGCCGGCAGGCGAGGCGGCTACGGCAACCTTGTCATCGTGGAGCATGATTTCGGGATCGAGACCTACTACGCGCATCTGCACACGATTGACGTGAGTGCCGGCCAAAGGGTCTCGCGCGGGGATCGCTTAGGTGGTATGGGAACGACTGGACGTTCCACTGGCGTGCATCTTCACTACGAGATCCGAGTCGGCGGGCGGCCAATCAATCCGATGAACTACATAAGGGCCGCGCAGAATGTTTTCTAAGAGCCGCATCAACGAACAGGGGCCGAAAAGCGAAGCGCCGCGCGCGCCCGAGCCTGCGGCACCGGCGATGGGACGTTCGGGTATGGATCTGGGATCGCCGAACAAGGCCAAACCGGCGGCCTCGGTGCTTTCGTCCGACTTGACCGTGACCGGCAATTTGCGGACCACCGGCGATGTCGTGATCGAGGGGATCGTCGACGGTGATATCCGCGCGCATCTGCTGACGGTCGGCGACTCCGCGACCATCCGGGGTGAGATTGTGGCCGACGACATTGTCATCAATGGCCGTGTCATTGGCCGGGTTCGCGGTCTGAAGGTGCGCCTGACCTCGACCGCGCGGGTTGAGGGCGACATCATTCACAAGACGATCGCCATCGAATCGGGCGCCCATTTTGAGGGCTCGGTGCAGCGTCAGGACGATCCGTTGAACGCCGGCCAGCCGGCTTCCCGTTCGCAGGAGCAGCAGACGGCGGCGCCGCAATCTTCGCAGCCTTCGCAGCCGCAGTCGAGCGCATCCCAGCGCCCCAGCCAGCCGCAGGCTCCGCAGCAATCCCAGTCACCCGCGATTCCGAAGGCGCCCGCCGAAGCAAAAGCGGCGAAGTAAGCGGAACCTAGGTTACGCGGATCCGTTGATCCTCGAGATGCCGGTGGTTGCGGCATCGGAGGATCGACATGTTTCAGCCAGAAACGGGTTCCGACAAACGTCATGCCAAGCGTTTGGCTTGGGGCGGTTTCTGTCTTGGCTTCGCGTTGGGCGGTTTCTTCGACGGGATCCTGTTGCACCAGGTTCTCCAGTGGCACCACCTGCTCGCCGGCGTGGCACCGAGTGAAACGGCCGAGGATCTTCGCTTTCAGATTCTTGCCGACGGACTCTTCCACGTTTCGCACTACATCCTAGCGGTGCTTGGCCTCTGGCTGATCTGGACGCGTCGCGGTGCGCTTGGTCGCCGGGACGCCAGTCGGAAGCTCATTGCCTGGTCTCTGATCGGCTTCGGAAGCTGGCACGTTATCGACGCGGTCGTCGTGCATTGGATCCTGCAACTGCACCGGATCCGGATGGACGTGGAGAACCCGTTGCTGTGGGATCTGATCTGGCTGGTGCCGTTCGGCATCGTCGTTCTGGCGATCGGTGTCTGGCTGCTGCGCCAGCGACCGGACGGCGGAACTGGGGCGTCGCGGGGACGGACCACGGCGGCTTCCCTGACGATTGCTGCGCTTCTCACCGGGACGGTTGCATCGCTGCCGCCCGCAGATGTGCTGGACGATGGCATGACGCTTGCGGTGTTCAGGCCCGGTGTCTCGTTCGCCGACGTTGTCGCCGCGGCGGATGCCGTCGATGGCAGCTTGGTCTGGTCCGATGCGAGCCAGGGTGTTTGGCTCATCGCGCTCGGACCGGACAAGAGGCCTTCAACGCTCTATCGACACGGCGCGATCCTGGTCTCGAACGGGTTGATTTCGGTAGGCTGCCTGAGTTGGTCCGAGCTGTGACGGAAGAAGGGTCCAAGGTTGGACGGTTCGACAAATCATTGCAATATCTCAGGGAATTTCAAAAATTAACCGTAATGAAACTTTCCGAAATGGTCGCTCTCAGCACCGAAAAAAGTGCGTCGCGCTTTTTGCGCGCACCTCTATCGAGGCCGGTTCCGGGACTTGCCTCCGCGTCCTTCGCTTCAGGCTGCGACCGCCCGGCGATAGAGGTGCCAGGTCGCGTGCCCCAAAAGCGGAAGCACAACCACGAGCCCCAGAAAGAGCGGCAGCATTGCCACGATGAGCAGGCCCGCGATCATCGCGGCCCAGCGGAGCATGACCATGCCGTTGGCCCGCACCGCCGCGATGCTGGTGATGATTGCCGTCGCGAAATCGACCGGCCGGTCGAGGAGCATGGGCAGGCTGAACGCGGTCACGGTGAACAGCCCCAGGGCGATCAACCCGCCGACCAGCGATCCGATGAGAAGCATGAAGATGCCGGCGAAGCTCAGCAGTTCCATCCCGATGCTCGCGCCGAGCACGCCCTGCCCGATGAAGATGGCGAAAATGCCGCGCGCGAGGATCACCCAGAAACCGAACACCAGCAACACCACGACCGCCATTACCGGCAATTGTCCGTCGCCGTGACCGCGCAGCGCCGCCAGAACCGGCCCCCAGGTCAGGGGTTCGCCCGCCTCCCGCCGCCGGCTGACCTCGTAGAGACCAACCGCCGCGAACGGCGCCACAAGCGGAAAGCCCGCGGCGATCGGGATGAACCAGAAAAGCTCGCCAGCGCCGATCAGGCCAATGGCGAGAGCGATCCCGCCCAGCGTGTAGACCAGCGCGAAGAAAAGACCGAATAGCGGCGCTGCCTTGAAATCCGCCCAGCCTGCGTTCAGGGCCGCGCGCAGATCCTCGGCGTCGATGCGGCGAATCTGCGGGACGTCGGCGCCAAAGGTATCGTAGTCGCTGCGGGAATCGGACATCGAGGACCCTCCATTTTCAACGGAGGATAGGTGGCCACGTCCCCGGCAGGCAAGCGATTTGTGCGCGCGTGGCCCGCTCTGTGGCGCTTAGTCCGCGGCCTGCGCTTCGGACCGGCTCTTGCCGGCGACATCCATCGCCAGTGTCGCCGCCATGAACGCGTCGAGATCGCCGTCCAGAACGCCCTGCGTGTCCGAGGTCTCGTGCCCGGTGCGCAGGTCCTTGACCATCTGGTAGGGTTGCAGGACGTAGCTGCGAATCTGGTTGCCCCAGCCGGCATCGCCCTTGGCATCGTGCGCGGCCTCGATCGCTTCGGTGCGCTTGCGCAACTCCAGTTCGTAGAGCCGCGACTTCAGCGCCTCCATCGCAATGGCGCGGTTCTGGTGTTGGGACTTCTGGCTCGACGTGACCACGATCCCGGTAGGCAGGTGGGTCATCCGCACCGCCGAGTCGGTGGTGTTGACGTGCTGCCCGCCCGCACCCGAGGAGCGGTAGGTGTCGATGCGGATCTCGTTGTCGGGCACGGTGATCTCGATGTTGTCGTCGACGACCGGGTAGACCCAGACCGAGCAGAACGAGGTATGCCGCCGCGCCGCGCTGTCATAGGGCGAAATGCGCACCAGCCGGTGGACGCCGGATTCGGATTTCAACCAGCCATAGGCGTTGGGCCCCGAGATGCGGTAGGTGGCCGAACGGATGCCGGCCTCTTCGCCCGCGCTTTCCGAGGTCAGTTCGACCTTGTAGCCCTTCTTTTCCGCCCAGCGGACATACATGCGCGCCAACATCGAGGCCCAGTCGCAGCTTTCTGTCCCGCCGGCGCCGGCGTTGATTTCCAGATAGGTGTCGTTGCCGTCGGCCTCGCCATCCAGAAGCGCCTCGAGCTCCTTCTCGGCGGCGCGGGCGGCAAGCGCCTTCAGCGCCGCCTCAGCCTCGGTCACGACCTCGGTGTCGCCCTCAGCCTCGCCTAGTTCGATCAGCTCGATATTGTCCTGCATCTCGCGGTTGATCGAGTCGAAAGTGGTGACGGCGTCGATCAGCATCTGCCGCTCGCGCATCAGCTTCTGGGCGCGGGCGGGGTCGTTCCACAGGTTCGGGTCCTCGATCATCGCATCGAATTCCTCGAGCCGGTACTGCGCCGTCTCGCGGTCCATGCGCTGCGCGAGCAGCGCCAGCGACTTGCGGATCGCTTCGATCGTGGACTGGGTTTCTGCGCGCATGGATCGTTTCCGTGAAAGGCTGTCGGGCGACGGTGCCGCCGGTCGGGTGGTCTGATAACGTGGGTGCGGGCAGGCGGCAAGGCCACGGTCAGTAGAGCCCGCCCGAACTGACGGAGCCGAAGCTGGCGGGGGCCGAGCCGCCGCTGCCGCCGGTGCC
>SLKW01000410.1 GCA_007134405.1 Paracoccaceae bacterium | reverse complement strand
CGGCGGCGCGGACGATGAACTGGTGAAACGCCTCCTCGTTAGCAAGCGTGAGATCGGTCATGTAGGCGGCGCCCCGCGCAAGGTGCATACGCATGCCCAGCGTCTGGGCTGGGTGACGCTGTGCCTGACCGCTGTGACCTATGCGGTCCTGCCGCACGCTGCCGAGAGCACGCTCGCGCTCTGGCACGTGGCGCTGCACAACCTGGATCTGCCGGTGATGGTGGTGGCGCTCGCTGGCTACCATTTGAGTATGCCTGCGGTCGAGCCCTTCATCGCGCTCGGCACGGTCATGGCCTTTGCGGGGCTCTTGGCCTTGCGCTCGCCGTGCGGCGCGCGCTCTGATCAGCCTGGGCCGGCGCATGCCAGGCATCGCCGACCCGGGCCTCTCCCTAGCCTTCGGCGAGCTTCAGCGCCTCGGCGATCACTTCTTCGTCGCCGATATGGTTCATCAGCGTCAGGATCAGCCGGGCGTTGAAGGCGTCACTTTCTTCCTTCGTCTTGCCCTCGTGCGCTTCGATCAGGAGCGCATAGACGTCATCGGGGCGGGTGACGTTGCGGGTGGTGTTCAGCTTTCCCATCTCAGACCTCCAGCGCGCAGGCGCGGGCAATGGCTGCACGGACGGCGTCGGCATCCCACGCCGGCCAGCGTACAGCGACATGCTGGTCCGGGCGGATCAGGTAGACCGCGCTTTCCGCGTCGCCCAGGTACCGCTCGCGCAGCGTTTCGTTGCCTTTGGACGAGACGCTCAGCACGGTGCAGCCGATCCCATGGGCTTCGAACGCCTTCGGCACGTCGACGTCGATGCCGAGGATCTGGAAATCCGCACCCGTCCGGTCGCCCAACCTCTCGATCAGGAAGCCGCCATCAAGTGGCGCGTCGGGGCAAGGGCTGCCCGGGCGGGTGCGCGCGGGGCCTTCCAGTGCATCGGGCCCGTTCAGCGGAGAGCCGTCATAGGTGCAGGGGACTGAGAGCCGGCCCGAATTCACGAAGGGGCGCGCGAAATCGTGCCTTTGGGCCAGGGCAAGAACCGCGTCACGGAAGACGCGACTGATCTCGGATTTCGGCGTGATGAAGTCGGTTGAACGGGTGGAGTTGAGGATGTTCTCTTCGGCGCCGTGGATGCGCTCGATGTCGTAGCTCTCCAACAGCTTCGAGGTCGCCTTGCCATCGAGGATGAGCTTCAGCTTCCAGGCAAGGTTGTCGGTATCCTGCAGCCCGCTATTGGCGCCGCGCGCGCCGAAGGGCGAAACCTGGTGCGCGGCATCTCCGGCGAAAATCACGCGGCCGTTGTGGAACTTTGTCATCCGGCGGCACTGAAAGGTGTAGATCGACGACCAGACGAGGTCGAACTCGACATCCTGCCCGATCATGTCGGCGACCCTGCGTCGGACATTTTCTTCCTTCAACTCCTCGGCGCGGTCCACGTCCCAGCCGATCTGGAAGTCTATCCGCCACACGTCATCGGGCTGCTTGTGCAAAAGCTGCGAGGCGCCGGCACCCGAAGGCGGGTCGAACCAGAACCAGCGTTCGGTCGGAAAGTTGGCCTTCATGCGCACATCGGCGATCAGGAAGCTGTCCTTGAAAACCTCGCCCTCGAAGCCGAGCCCAAGCATCCCGCGGATTGGGGAACTGGCGCCGTCGCAGGCCACGACCCAATCGGCCTCGACCCGGTAGGGGCCATCCGGCGTCATCACCGTCAGAACCGCGCGGTCGTTCTTCTGTTCCACGGCGTCGATCCGGTTCTTGCCGCGGATTTCCAGCGGCAGCCCGTCTGCCTGCAAGGCGCGAACGTGATCGAGGACGAATTTCTCGAAATAGGGTTGTTGCAGATTTATGAAGGCGGGAAACTTGTGGCCGCCTTCGGGTAGCAGGTTGAACTCGTAGATCAGGTCGTCGTGGTGAAAGACCTTGCCCAGGTTCCAGACCACGCCCTTCTCGACCATCGGCTGCGCGCAGCCCAGCCGATCCAGAATTTCGAGCGGGCGCTTGGCAAAGCAAATCGCGCGCGAGCCCATGCCGATCCCCTCGTGGTCATCGAGCACCAGCACGCGGGTGCCCTTGAGCGCCAGGTCGAGGGCCAGCGCCATTCCGACCGGGCCGCCGCCGGCCACCACCACGGGGTGCCGAACCGGTTGGTCGAGGTCCTGATCGGGGGATTTCTCGTAGGGATAGGTCTTGTAGGCGAGCGTGTAGCGGTCCTGAAAGCTCATCGTCGTCACCCCTGAAGATCAGCCCACATCTGCTGGTCGCGCTCGGCCGTCCAGATGCGGGGCGTGTCGATGCCGCGCGCCTCGTCATAGGCGCGGGCGACGTTGAAGGGCAGGCAGTGTTCGTAGATCGCGTAGTCGGCGAATTTCGGGTCGCACTCGGCGCGCACGGCGTCCCAGGCTTCCTTGAGACTACCACCGCGCGCGGCGATGCGCTTCACCGGCGCATAGGTCGAATCGACGAAGTCGAAGGTGTTGGCGATGGCCTTTTCGACCATTTCCTCGCCCACCAGCGCATCGCCCCGGCCCGGTGCGATGGATTTCGGGTTGTAGTCGGCGATGGCGGCGAGCGTGTCGCCCCAATCCTCGAAATGCCCGTCGCCGCAATAGCAGGCCGAGTGGTATTCGACGATGTCGCCGGTGAACATCACTTCCTGATCCGGCACCCAGACGACCGCGTCGCCGGCGGTATGGGCGCGGCCCAGGTGCATGATGTCGACGCGGCGGTTGCCGAGATAGACAGTCATCCTGTCGCTGAAGGTGGTCGTCGGCCAGGTCAGGCCGGGGATTTCCTCGTGGCCCTGAAAGAGGCGCGGGAAGCGGCCGAATTCGCTGTCCCAATCTTCCTGGCCCCGCTCGACGACCATGGCGCGCGCGGCATCCGACATGATGATCTCGCGCGCGCCGTAGGCCGAGGCGCCGAGGACGCGGACGGCATGATAATGCGTGAGCACGAGGTGCGTGATCGGCTTGTCGGTGACGGCGCGGATGTGCTCGACCACCTTGCGGGCGAGACGCGGGGTCGCCTGAGCCTCGACCACCATCACCGAGTCGTCCCCGATGATCACGCCCGAATTCGGGTCTCCCTCGGCCGTGAAGGCGTACAGGCCCTCGCCCACTTCAGTGAAGGATGTCTTCTTTTCGGCCATGTCGCCCTGCGATGCGAAACTCTTGCTCATCTCGGTCCTCCCGGCGTCAAAGCGCCAATAGTTGCATTTGCGAATCGGATTTGCGCGGACCATAATGGTTGAAAATGTAACCATCAACGCTTGGGGTGCGGCGTGTTTCTGAAAAGCTATCTACCCTATCGCCTGAACTACCTTGCCGAAATGACCTCGGAAGCGACGCGCCCGATCTATCGCAAGCGTCATGGACTGACCCGGCCGGAATGGCGTGTTCTCGTTAATCTCGCCGAGGCCGAGAGCCTGACTGCGACCGAACTCTGCGCACGCGTCCCCTTGCACAAAACCAAGGTCAGCCGCGCGCTGTCAGCGCTGGAGGCGCGAGGCTGGATCACGCGCGAGAGCGATGCAAAGGACCGTCGCGTGGCCCATGCGCGATTGACCCAAAGGGGGCAACAGGCCTTCGCGCGCGTCCGGCCCGAGATGGAAGCGGCCACGGCCGATATGTTGGCGCCGCTCAGCGCCGAGGAGCGGCGATTGGTCGATGAAGGGCTTTCCGTACTGGAACGGCTCTTCAATGCCGCCGCGACGGATGGACGGGCAGGGCGCACTGATGCTGCAAGCGAAACCCCTCTCCTGCCGCAGCGCAGCGATTGACAGGCTCACATTCTTTCTCATACTAGCGCTCGATGAATAATTTTATTGCTTCTCTGTTGGAGGCCCCATGAGCGAAACCCAACGCGACGTCAAACGCGATCGGCCTTGGCTGTTCCGGACCTATGCCGGCCATTCGACTGCTGCGGCTTCGAACGCGCTCTACCGTACGAACCTTTCGAAGGGGCAGACCGGCCTTTCTGTCGCTTTCGATCTGCCGACGCAGACAGGCTATGACAGCGACGACGAACTTTCGCGGGGTGAGGTCGGCAAGGTCGGCGTGCCAATCAGCCATCTCGGCGACATGCGGATGCTGTTCGATCAGATCCCGCTCGAGCAGATGAACACCTCGATGACGATCAATGCGACGGCGCCCTGGCTGCTGGCGCTTTACGTCGCGGTGGCCGAGGAACAGGGCGCGGATATCGCGAAGCTTCAAGGGACGGTGCAGAACGACATCATCAAGGAGTATCTGTCGCGGGGGACCTACATCTGTCCACCAAAGCCCAGCCTTCGGATGATTACCGACGTGGCCGCCTGGACGCGCGAGCACTTGCCGAAATGGAACCCGATGAACGTCTGTTCCTACCATCTGCAGGAAGCCGGCGCGACGCCCGAGCAGGAGTTGGCCTTCGCTCTGGCGACTGCTTGCGCGGTGCTCGACGATCTGAAGGGTAAAGTCGCGCCCGAAGACTTCCCGGCGATGGTGGGGCGCATCAGCTTCTTCGTGAACGCCGGCATCCGGTTCGTTACCGAGCTTTGCAAGATGCGCGCCTTTACCGAGCTCTGGGACGAGATCTGCCGGGATCGCTATGGGGTGGAGGATGCGAAGTACCGCCGCTTCCGCTACGGCGTGCAGGTCAACAGCCTGGGTCTGACCGAGCAGCAGCCGGAAAACAACGTCTACCGGATACTGATCGAGATGCTGGCCGTGACGCTTTCCAAGAATGCGCGAGCCCGCGCTGTGCAGTTGCCGGCCTGGAACGAGGCATTGGGCTTGCCGCGCCCTTGGGACCAGCAATGGTCGCTGCGGATGCAGCAAGTGCTCGCGTTCGAGACCGACCTTCTTGAACACGACGACCTTTTCGAAGGGAATCCGGCAGTGGAGCGAAAGGTCGCCGAGTTGAAGGAGGGCGCGCGCGCCGAACTTGGACTTATCGACGGGATGGGAGGCGCGGTCGAGGCGATCGAATACATGAAGAGCCGGCTGGTCGAGGCCAACGCCGAGCGCATCGCGCGGATCGAATCCGGCGAAACCGTGGTTGTCGGCGTCAACCGCTATACCACGACCGAACCCTCGCCGTTGACGACGGGTGAAGGCGCGATCATGGTGATCGACCCCGCCGCCGAGCGTGACCAGATCGATCGTCTGATTGCCTGGCGCGCCTCGCGCGACGATGCGCAGGTCAAGGTGGCGCTCTCGGAACTCCGCGCGGCCGCGCAATCGGGCGACAATATCATGCCGGCTTCGATCGCGGCGGCGAAGGCCGGCGCCACTACAGGGGAATGGGGGTCGGTCGTGCGGGCGGCCTTCGGCGAGTACCGCGCGCCGACCGGCGTGTCGCGCAGCCCTTCGAACCGGACCGAGGGACTGGAAGAGATCCGCGAGGCAGTGGACGCGGTCTCGACGCGGCTGGGACGTCGGCTGAGTTTCGTTGTCGGCAAACCGGGCCTCGACGGGCATTCGAACGGCGCCGAGCAGATCGCGGCGCGCGCCCGCGATTGCGGGATGGATATCCATTACGAAGGCATCCGGCTCAAACCCGCCGAAATCGTCGATGCGGTCCGGGAACAGCGCGCACACGTCGTGGGTCTGTCCATCCTTTCGGGCAGTCACATGCCGTTGATGGAGGATCTGATGGCGCGGATGCGCACCGAGGGGCTGGGGGACGTGCCTGTGATCGTCGGCGGCATCATCCCCGAGGAAGACGCCACTCGCCTCCGAGCGCTTGGCGTCGCGGCGGTCTACACGCCAAAGGACTTCGAACTGAACCGCATCATGATGGACATCGTCGGCCTCGTCGAAGCGCGCCCGGTGGCAGCGGAATAATGACGCCGCAGGGGCCGGCCTCGGGGGCATCGAACCCCCTCGGCCGGCGCTGTCGCGGCACTCGTCCGAAGTTCCTCGTGGCAGCAGGGGATGCGGGAGGCTGGCGGTCCGGTCACCTTGCCGCTACTTTCCGTGCGCGTCGAGCCCCGCCTCGATGAAGACTAGGCCCGCTTCTTCGTGTCACGAAGAATGCCGGTGCGTTGATGCACTGTTCGCCCGCCGGGAAAACCTCAGGCGTTGGCTTCGCGGATCTTGTCGGCGGCATCCTTGTCATAGGCAATGCCTTTCGACTCGAACAGCTGGTCAAGTTCGCCCGACAGGGTCATCTCGGTGATGATGTCGCAGCCGCCGACGAATTCGCCCTTGACGTAGAGCTGCGGGATGGTCGGCCAGTCCGAGAAATCCTTGATCCCCTGGCGTACGCCCTCGT
>SLKW01000357.1 GCA_007134405.1 Paracoccaceae bacterium | reverse complement strand
CCATGAAATCCTCCGGCCGGGCCACCTGGCGCATCCCCTTGCCGCCGCCGCCCGCCCCCGCCTTGATCAGCACCGGATAGCCGATGGCATCGGCCGCGCCCGACAGATGCTCGGGGTCCTGGTTCGCGCCATGATAGCCGGGCACGACCGGCACGCCCGCCTCCTGCATCAGGCGCTTCGCCGCGTCCTTCAGCCCCATCGCCCGGATCGCACTGGCCGAGGGGCCGATGAACACCAGCCCCGCCGCCTCCACCGCCTCGACGAAATCGGGGTTTTCCGACAGGAACCCGTAGCCCGGATGGATCGCCTGCGCGCCCGTGGCCTGCGCCGCCGCGATGATCGCATCGCCCCGCAGGTAGCTGTCGCGGGGCGCCGGCCCTCCGATCGCCACCGCCTCGTCGGCCATCTCGACATGCAGCGCGCCCGAATCGGCCTCGGAATAGACCGCGACGGTGCCCACGCCCATCGCGCGCGCGGTGCGGATGACGCGGCAGGCAATCTCGCCCCGATTGGCGATCAGGATCTTGGAAAACATTCAGAGCGCCTCCATCGCCGCGCGGTGATCTGCCGCGCTTTCCTCCGAAAAACAACAGAAGACCACCTCGGGGGTCGGATCCTCACGCAGCATCCCGGCCACCGTCTCCACCGCGACGCGCGCCGCCTCCGCCGCCGGATAGCCGAAGATCCCGGTCGAGATCGCCGGGAAGGCGACCGACGCCGCGCCCAGGTCGCGCGCCGCCTCCACACCGCCGCGGTAGCACGCCGCCAGAAGCTCCGCCTCGCCCGCGCCGCCGCCCTTCCAGACCGGGCCCACGGCATGGATCACCCAGCGCGCCGGCAGATTGCAGCCCTTGGTCACCCGCACCTCGCCCGTCGGACAGCCGCCATGCGCGCGGCATTCCGCCTCCAGCGCCGGCCCCGCGGCGCGATGGATCGCGCCGCAAACCCCGTCGCCGGCCAGCAACCGCTCGTTCGCCGCGTTGACGATGGCATCGACATCCAGCGTCGTGATGTCGGCGGTGATGACCCGCATCGGCAGATCCATGACTCCTCCCTCAGCCCCTCTTGTCCCGGCCGCTCTTGCCCCAATCGCGGCAGCCTAGCAGAAAAGACGCATGTACAAACGCCCCCTTCTGCCCAACGGCATCCGCCCGCCCGAGCGTTTCGCCGGTGCGGGCTTCATCGCCCGCCCGCTGCGGCTTGCCGATGCCGAGGACGACTTCGCCGCCGTCATGGACAGCGCCGCGCGACTGCGCGGCGCGATGGATCCCGACGATCCCTGGCCCGAGGGACTGACCCTGCCCGAGAACATGGTCGACCTCGGCTGGCACGAACGCGAGCATACCGCCGGGCACAGCTTCGCGTGGACCCTGCGCGACCCCGATGACCGGCTGACGCTGGGCTGCGCCTATCTCTACCCCAGCGACCGCGCGGGCTTCGACGCGATGGCCTTCTGGTGGCTGCGCACCGGGCACGAGGCGCTGGACGCCCCGGTCGGCACCGCCTTCCGCGCGCTTCTGGCGAAGCTGCCGCTGACGACCGCCCTGCCCGGCCGCGACATCGCCTGGCACGACTGGATGACGCTGGACGCGCGGTTCTGACCCGGGTTCCGTGCGATCACTTCGGCAAGCACGGGCGCGAAAGGTCCCCGTCCGCTCCGATCTGATCCTGCCGCAGCCGAACGAGCGCCGCGCGGCCCGCCGTCGCGGGTCAGGTGACCTACCGTCGCGCGCGACCGTCCATGCCGAAACACCTGCGCACGCGGCAGCCGCCCGTTGCGCAATTCGCCCCAGCGGCGCGCGCAACGTCATGACGTGATACCGACGTGATACGGACGCGATACCGACATGCATCCCTACATCCTGAACACGCCGAACCGCGTCTCCGGGATCGGCGCATTCAGTGCCGCCGAAAGCGACAGGAACAGCACCTCGCGCGTGCGCCGCGGGTCTACGATCCCATCGTCCCAAAGCCGCGCCGAGCCATACAGCGGGTGGCTCTGACGCTCGAACTTTTCCAGCGTAGGCCGTTTGAATTCAGCCTCTTCCTCGGCCGACCAGGCGCCGCCGCCGCGCTCGATGGCCTCGCGCCGCACGGTCGCCAGCACCCCCGCCGCCTGCTCGCCCCCCATCACCGAGATGCGCGAGGCGGGCCATGTCCAGAGGAACCGGGGCGCATAGGCCCGCCCCGCCATCCCGTAATTCCCCGCCCCGAACGAGCCCCCCACCAGCACCGTCACCTTGGGCACCGCCGTCGTCGCCACGGCGGTCACCATCTTCGCCCCGTGGCGCGCGATCCCCTCGTTCTCGTATTTCCGCCCGACCATGAAGCCGGTGATATTCTGAAGGAAGATTAACGGGATACGCCGCTGACTGCACAGTTCGACGAAATGCGCGCCCTTGACCGCACTCTCCGAGAACAGCACGCCATTGTTGGCCACGATGCCCACCGGGCAGCCCATCAGATGCGCGAATCCGGTAACCAGCGTCTCCCCGAACCGCGGCTTGAACTCGTCAAAGCGCGACCCGTCGACCACCCGCGCGATCACCTCGCGGATGTCGTAGGGCTGGCGCAGATCGGTCGGCACGACGCCCAGGATTTCCTCGGGGTCGTAGGCGGGCTCCTCCGGCGTCTGCCAGGCAACCGTCTCGGGCTTGCGCCGGTTGAGCTGCGCCACCGCCCTTCGGGTCAGCGCCAGCGCATGCGCATCGTCCTCCGCCAGGTAGTCGGCCACGCCCGACAGCCGCGTATGCACGTCCCCGCCGCCCAGATCCTCGGCCGTCACCACCTCGCCCGTCGCCGCCTTGACCAGCGGCGGCCCGGCCAGAAAGATCGTCCCCTGCTCGCGCACGATGATGGAAACGTCAGCCATCGCAGGCACATAGGCCCCGCCTGCGGTGCACGATCCCATCACCGCGGCGATCTGCGGAATGCCCTTGGCGGACATCTGCGCCTGGTTGAAGAAGATCCGCCCGAAATGGTCGCGGTCGGGAAAGACCTCGTCCTGCTGGGGCAGGTTGGCGCCGCCGGAATCGACCAGATAGACGCAAGGCAGGTGGTTCTGCTCGGCGATCTCCTGCGCGCGCAGGTGCTTCTTGACCGTCATCGGGTAATAGGTCCCGCCCTTCACGGTCGCGTCGTTGCACACGACCATGACCTCGTGCCCGGCCACGCGCCCGATCCCGGCGATCACCCCCGCCCCGGGCGCATCGCCCGAATACATCCCATGCGCCGCCGTCGCGCCGATCTCCAGGAAAGGCGAGCCCGGATCCAGCAGGTTCGCCACCCGGTCGCGCGGCAGCATCTTGCCGCGGTCCAGATGCCGCTTGCGCGCCCGCTCGCCCCCACCGGCCGACGCCAGCGCGGCGGCCTCGGCCACGACGTCCAGCGCCTCCAGCTGCGCGGCCCGATTGGCCCGGAACGCGTCGGACCCGGTCAGCGCCATCGATACCAGTTTCATGTCAGTCTCCCTGCACGCACCGGGCGTCGCCCTAGGCCATCGACCCCATCAACTCGCGCCCGACCAGCATCCGCCGGATCTCGGACGTCCCCGCCCCGATCTCCATGAGCTTCGCATCGCGGAAGATGCGGCTGACGGCCGCGTCATTGAGAAACCCTGCCCCGCCCAGGGCCTGAACCGCCTGGTGGGCCTGTTTCATCCCCTCTTCGCTGGCATAGAGCACGCAGGCCGCGGCATCCTGGCGCGTCACCGCGCCCCGGTCGCAGGCGCGGGCGACGGCGTAGACATAGGCGCGTGCCGAGTTCATCGCCGTGTACATGTCGGCGATCTTGCCCTGCATGAGCTGGAAATTCCCGATCGGCTGGCCGAACTGCTTGCGCTCGACCATGTAGGGCATGACCTCGTCCAGGCAGGCGGCCATGATCCCGGTCCCGATCCCGCTGAGCACCACGCGCTCGTAATCAAGGCCCGACATCAGGACCGCGACGCCGCGCCCCTCCTCGCCCAGAACGTTCTCGAAGGGCACCTCGCAGTCCTCGAAGACCAACTCGCCCGTGTTCGATCCGCGCATGCCGAGCTTGTCGAAATGCGGCCCCTGGGTGAAGCCGGCCATCCCCTTCTCGATCAGGAAAGCGGTGATCCCCCTCGAGCCGGCCTCGGGGTCGGTCTTGGCATAGACGACCAGCGTATCGGCGTCGGGGCCGTTGGTGATCCAGTATTTCGTGCCGTTCAGCACGTAGCGGTCGTTCTTCTTCTCGGCGCGCAGCTTCATGCCGACAACGTCGGACCCCGCACCCGCCTCCGACATCGCCAGCGCGCCGACATGCTCGCCCGAGACCAGCTTCGGCAGGTACTTCTCGCGCTGTTCGGGGCTGCCGTTGAGCCGGATCTGGTTGACACAGAGATTCGAATGCGCCCCGTACGACAGGCTGACCGAGGCCGAGGCGCGCGCAATCTCCTCGACCGCGATCACATGCGCAAGGTAGCCCATCCCGGCGCCGCCATACTCCTCCTCGACGGTGATGCCCAGAAGGCCCAGCTCGCCCATCTCGCGCCACAACTCGGCGGGAAAGACGTTCTCCTCGTCGATCTTCGCGGCCAGCGGCTTGACGCGCTCCTGCGCCCAGCGATGCACCATCTCCTGCAGCGCCTCGACATCCTCGCCCAGATCAAATTGCATCGATGCGGTGAACACGGCCAACCCCCCTATTTGAACGTGCGTTCAATAAATACCGCCGGCCGGCCTCCGGGTCAAACGAAATCCGACGCGCGCCCGCGGCCGGTGCCGCGCCAGGGGGCGGCACCGGCTCATGTCGTGCCGCCGCAGGCGGCTCCGCTGAAAGCCCCGCTCAGCCCAGCCGTTCGAAGATCGGAAAGGTTTCCAGCAGCCAGAACGAGAAATCCGCCATCGCGCCGGTGATCAGCGCCACGCCGACCAGGATCAGGAGCACCCCCATCGCCTTCTCGATCGTTCCCAGCCAGGGCCGAAGCCGCGCAAGAAGCGCCATCGAGCGGCCGACGAAGACCGCGACCAGCAGAAACGGCAACCCCAGCCCCAGCGCGTAGACGCCCAGAAGACCGGTGCCGCGCGCGACCGACTCCTCGGTCGCCGCCAGCGTCAGGATCATGCCAAGGATCGGCCCGATGCAGGGCGTCCAGCCGAAGGCAAACGCCAGCCCCAGCACGTAGGCGCCAAAGGCCGAGCCCCCCCGGTCCCCCGGATCGATCCGCGCCTCTCGCTGCAGAAGGCTGATTCGGAACACGCCCAGAAAGTGCAGACCCAGCACGATCACCACGCCGCCCGCGATCTGCGCGAAAAGCTCCCGGTGCTCCAGGAAAAGCCGCCCCAGGCTGGAGGCGGTGAACCCAAGGAACAAAAACAGCGTGCTCAGTCCCATGACGAAGAAGAGCGCCGGCACCACCGCCTTGCGCGCGCCCTGCCCTCCCTCCTCGGTCAGTTCGCGCATCGAGATGCCCGACATGTAGGCCAGGTAGGGCGGCACGATCGGCAGCACGCAGGGGCTGAGGAAGGACAGGACCCCGGCCAGAAGCGCCACGCTCATCGCGGGCAACAGGGCCGCATCGAAAATGTCTACACCGAACATGAACCGCTCCGGTCGCTCTCGCGGTCCTGTTAGCCCGGCGCCGCGCAAAGGTCACGACGGCACCGTGTCACATCCGCGGCAAAATGACGATCGGGCCCCCGCGCAACGGAAGGGGCCCGATCACGATGTCCAGGCGTTTCCCGTCAGGCGCCGCGGCCGAGCGACCACCACCCCCGGCGGCGCGGCTTTGTGGACGCGTCGTCCTCATCGGCATCGGCGCCGACCGTCTCGCGCTCCGGTTCGGGTTCCGGTGTAGGCTGGGGCTCCGGCTCGAGCGCGCGCGACAACTCCGGCTCCGCCGCGGTTGCCGGCTCGGGCTCGGGCCCGGGCTCCAGTTCAGGGCCCTGAGCCCCCGGCAGGGGCGCGGGGTCCGGCTCCGCGGAAGCCGCCAGAGTCTCGACCATCGGTTCGGGCCGGGCCTCGGGCGCGGGATCGGCGGCGGGCGGCGCCGGCGGCGCTGCCTCGGAGCCGGGCTCTTCCGTGGCCTGCATCGCATTGGCCTGGGCTGATTCAGACCCGGACGCGTCGGCCGGCATCGCTTCGGACGCGGGCGCTTCCGCCTCGCTCACCGGTTCGGGCGCGGGTTTCGTCCGGCGCGTAAACGACCTGGATGTGATTCGACTTGTGGCGGTCCATCATCTGATCGCGGGTGATGCCTTTGAGCACGGCGTGCAGCGAAT
>SLKW01000269.1 GCA_007134405.1 Paracoccaceae bacterium | reverse complement strand
GACACGGCTGGGGAAACTCGACCTCGATCTGGTTCTGGTCCCCGCCAAGACCGACATGATCACCGGATACAACCGTGTTTTTGGTTGCGCCCGGGCTCGGGCGATCGAGTTGCAGACAGCCGTCTGCGTGGTTGGCGCCGTCGGGGTGCCGATGGGTCATCCAGAAACCGACACCGGTGTGGGAGGCGCGGCCGCCTATCTGCCTTGCGACGTATCGGTGTCGCTCGACGGCATATTCGCCCAAACGCCGCCGCAGGCTGCAATCGCCGGAACGAGCCCGGTTCTTTCGGTTCGCGACCTTCCCGTGGGACAATGCCGCCGCATCCGCAACGGCGCCGCCGAAGCCGAAGTGGCGCCGGCATCTTGGGACGCTCGGCTTCTGAAGATCGTCGGACCATGATACAGAACCTGGCGCCGTGCGCGCCGGGCCCACCCTCCGGGCCTCCGGGCCCGCTCTGGACCCTGCGCCGCGGCTGTCCCGGCACCGGCCTTGCGTCAAGCCGCAGGCGACGGTGCCGGGCCAGCGCCCTGTTCGCGGGCGTTCAACCGGGCGCCTCAGGCAGGCTGCGCGGCGGGGTTGGCGACCTTGTCGGCCAGCTTGGTCAGTTTCTCGTCCGTGCTGGACTCCTCCTTGAGCGTCTTCTCCAGAAGTTGTGCGGCCTCATTCAGTTTCAGCTCCTTGGCCCAACGCCGCAGTGTCCCATAGCGAGCGATTTCATAGTGCTCGACCGCCTGCGCGGCTGAAATCAGCCCGGCATCGAGCGCCGGGGAATCTTTAAACTCGTCGATGATTTCTTCGCCCTCTGCGATGATCCCTTCGATGGCGTCGCAGGTCTTGCCGCGCGCCGCCTTGCCCACCATCTCGAACACCTGCTGAAGCCGTTCGATATGGGTTTCGGTTTCGTCGCGGTGATGGTCGAAGGCCTTGGCGAGGTCCTCGGACTGTGCCGCCCGCTTCATCTTGGGCAGCGCCTTCAGGATCTTGCGCTCCGCGTAATAGATGTCGCGCAGCGTGTCCACGAACATGTCGTCGAGGGTCTTGTCTTTGGGCATGGTGTGCTCCTTTTCTGTGTGGCCAACAGGCCGATCGATCAACGCCAACAGAACAGGCTCCGGCCGCGAATGTTCCCGCCTGCCGAAAGGTCGGGCGGGATTTCGCCTGAGCCGCGCTTCCGGAGCAGGACCCGGCGCGGAAACACGTCGGTTCGTGTTCCAGAAAACGTTTTCTGCGGCGTCTCAGGTCCGTCCGTGGCTTGCTCGGAGCATCCCGCCTTGTTACCCGAGAGAAATGCGTGACAGCCCGACGAGGTGCTCCGGGCGCATGACGTCCCCTTCGTGGTTGCGCACGGTTACGAACCGGCTACGAATATGAGGAACTGTAGCACTCGGTTTCATGGAGAAGGGCGTGGGCAAGCCTATTCCGCAACCGAGATCAACAACGCGCTTCGATTGCTTCCGCAGCGGCGACGCGCCTCCCGACGTGGCCGTAGACACTGGCCATCGAGAGGCGGCGGCACGAACCGCCCCTCGGTCGCTGACGATCGTCAGCCTGACTTCTGCCGCATCGAGGCACGCGCGTTTGTGAACGCAATCACCGCTTCCCCCGGCACCTTGCGCCGTGCCATGCGGGCCGAACGCGCGCTGGACATCACCTATGGCGACGGGGCCGACCGCGAGACCCGTCGCCGCATCTGTCCGCTGTCTGTGGTGTACTTTGAACGCGTGCTGCTCGTGCTGGCCCATTTCCCATTCACAGAGCTGACCAACACCAGCGAAAGCTTTCGCCCCCGCCGCGCTGCGCTGCTGCGCGCCTACCTTGCCCGCGGCGAGGAGCCGGTCCGGTAAGCTGGCCCGCCCCGGCGCCACCGGAAGAAACGCCCTGCGACGGCACCGGCGCGCGGTGGGTGGGGCGGACCGACGCTGCCACGGTGCGGCTGCGGTCCGTCGATCTGCTGGCGATGTCACCCGGTACGATGGGCCGGCCCGGCCATGCCATCGACCCACGCCTGCGACTCTCGCGCCTGCTCGAGCAGCCAGTCGGCGAAGCGGCGGACCTGTGCGGTCGTCCGGGTGGCATCGCGCAGGAACATCCGGTAGGGCGCGACCTCCGACAGATGCCGCTCGGCTGGATAGACCAGGACCACCCTGCCGGCATCGAGATCGGCGCGTGCAAGGCAAAGACCACAGATGAGGAACCCCACGTTCTCACGCACTGCCGCGAGAGCCTGCCTCAGATGGCGATAGTTCACACCACGATCTGCGCCCTCACGACGCTGTCCGTACTTTTCCACCCACTCCGGCCATCCAGGAATTCTGGCTTCTGCAATGCTTCCATCCAGATGCAGCAGCGGCAGCCCTTCGAGCTCGAAGTCTCGGTCCCAGTCGCCCAGCCGGCGCAGGTTGTCAGGACCCGTGATCGCCACATGGACGTCGCGGAACAGGGGCATGCCCTTGGTGGCGTCAGAGCGCTCCATGCGCATGTCCGGAGCCCCGAGGCGCATCGGCACGTCGCCTTCGCCGTTGATGCAGAAGCGGATGTTGGGGTGCGCGTCGCGGAAGGCGGGCAGGCGCCGCATCAGCCACAGCTCGGCCCAGTCGGGATCTGCAACAATGTGCAGCTCCGACACGCGCTGGAAATCGAGCGTCCCGGTGACCCGCTCCAGCGCGGCGAAGGCGGCCGGCAGATCGGGCAGAGCCTGTTCCAGCGCAGGCGTCGGATGCAAGCCGGAACGGCCACGCAGCAGCAGGTCGGTGCCGAGGTAATCCTCAAGCGCGCGGATGCGCTGGCCCGCGGCCGCCGGCGTGATGGCCAGTTCCTCCGCCGCGCGCCGGATCGAGCCGTGTCGGACGGCGAGTTCCAGCGCCTGAAGCGCGCGGAGATGCTGCGTGGCGGCCATAGGGAAAGATTACCTTACTCCAGCCACGGTTCCATCCGTCATGGTAAAATGCGACTCTCCGGTGGAATAGAACCGTTCCCGGCGGTTCCTGTTGCCGGACCTGCGTCAAGCACAGCTCGTATCGGCTTCCCGCCACCATTCGTAGCAGGCGGCGGATGCGCACTGCAGGCCATATCAGCTGATTTCAGTGAAGCGCCTCGAACCGGGTACCGTCATGTCATCCGTCTTTTGGATCATCAAACCGTCGGCAGGCCCCATCGCCGGACGTGCGCCCGGACCGATGCCGGTCCGAGCTGTGCTCGAGGCCGCTCAGTTGTTCGCCGTCAGCGGATCGATAAAGGCACCTCGGTGATGGCCGTCACCGGGATCCCACTGAGTTCCGAATGCCTTCGGATGGCCTCCTCGCTCTCGGCGAGGTAGACGCAAAAGGTCTTGTCGCCTGCGACGTAGCTGTGCTGCCACTGGATCGCCGGCCCGATGGTCTCCAGTGCCTGGTTCGAGGCGCGGGCGGCGCCGCAGAGCTCCGTCGTCGAGAAGTTCCCCACCCCCGGAATTCCGCGTTCGATCATGAAGCGTCGAAGCTGTGCCATTTCCGTTTCCTCCGCTGTTGGACAGTGACAGTCTGCCGTCTGGCCTACCCGACTCCTAACGAGAATTTCTTTCCTGCCGAAAAGCTGGCTTTTCGGGGATCGATCAGAATTTTGCGGGGTAAGGATTTTCTTTTTCAACTGCCAACGCAGAAGGCACCTGGCACGGCGCAGGTCGCATTCTCCGGAAGGGTAGCCCGAGCAAGGCACGCCGCAGACGCCTCCGGTGCTCCGGGAGTTCCATCGGTCACGGCCGAGGCCGATCAAAGCGTGCAGGGTCACGGCCGCAGTGGTCCCCGGATCAGGGCTGCGCGCCGTTAGGTGCCGCAAAGTCCCGGATCTCGGAGAACAGGACATCCCAGGCCGGTTCCTGCGGCAAGATTACATGGTTTCCGCTTTCCAGCATCACGAACTGCGCGCCGGGGATCCCCTCGGCCAGCGCAAGCCCCTCGCTCAGGGGGTGCACGGCGTCGTCACGGGCATGGATGACCAACGTCGGCACGCTGACCTGCGCCAACTCTCCGCGCACCGAAAACCCGTCATAGGCCTGTCAGAGGCGCCAGGCGTTCTCGACCGGAGTGCACAGGCGCTGAAGCTCGGCAAGCGAGGCGATCTGGTCCGTGCTGCCACCGGGAATGTACATCGCTGCGAACATCCGCAGAAAGGCCGACCCCGGTCTTCCCCAGCCCTCGCGGATCATCGTGACCATGGCCTCCGACATCGTGGCCTCGCCTGGGGTGTCGCGCAGGCGCCGGCCGCGCTCGTATCCACCATGCAGGATCAGCCGGCTGACCTTGTCGGGGTTCTGCACGGCATAGCGGATCGCCACGGGACTGCCCTGCGAGATGCCATAGAGCACGAAGCGGTCGAGGCCGGCGGCCGTCACCACGGCGGAAAGATCCGCAACGGCCGCATCAAGCGACAGATCGTCGACGTCCTGCGCGGACAGACCGTTGCCGCGCTGATCGTAGCGCCACAGCGTGAAGCTCCGGCCCATCTCGTTCAGGATCGGGCGCCATATCGGGCTGTGCCAGTCGTTTTCCAGATGGGTCAGCCAATGCCCTGCGCGGACCAGGGGCGGACCGCAGCCCGACCGCGCGTAGGCGATGCGCACACCATCGCAACTTCGGCACATGCCGATCCGCTGCCGCGCATCGGCCGACTGCGCCTCGGTGACCGAAGTCTCCTGGCCGATCCGCTCGACGGCGCCGACAAAGCGAAAGCCGCGACGCGGAACGGTGCGGATCCAGGTCTGCCGCCGTCCGTCATCACCGATGGCCGCGCGGGCTGCGCTGATGCGGGCGCTGACCGTGGCGTCGGACACGATCCGCCCCCCCCAGACCTCGGACATGAGCTGGTCGTGACTGACCAGCCGGTCGGGATGCCGCACCAGCAGCAGCAGGATGTCGAATACCTGCGGTTCGACATGGACGGGTGCGCCGTCCACTTCGAGCGTGTGGTTGTCCGGGGTCAGCGTGCAGGCGCCGAAACGATACCTCATTTCGTCAGAATATCACATCCTGGTGACCTGACACGCCGGAATCTGCAGTGGTGACCGGCCATCCATGCCAAATCCCAAGCCATTCGAAAGGTTCCGGCAAGGGTTTCTTCAAGCACCACTGCTCGGCGGAGGGCACAGTGGAGGCAGGGTGAACGCGACAGGAGGACACGCCATGACCTGCCAGAACGATCCCGAAATCCGCCGCTGCGCCGACGGAACGATCGACTTCGCCTTCTACGAGGCCCGGGCGCGCAGGTTGCGCGGCGCGCTGATCCTGCGGTCTCCGTCCCGGATGCTTGCGGCGCGGGCACATGGGTGGCCGGGCGCTGCCGACCGGGTCGTCGCGGCCATCCGGTCCGCGATGTTTCCGCGCGTGCGATCAGGGAATTTCAGGCACTCCGGAACGCGGCCAACCACATCCAACTGAAAAAAGTGGTCCGATGACTCCCGCAAGCACCAGCCGCATGGCCGAACTCGAAACCGACTATCTGGTGATCGGTGCCGGCGCCACCGGCATGGCCTTCGTCGATACGCTGCTCGCGCATTCGGATCACGATGTGATCCTGCTCGATCGCCGCCATGCGCCCGGCGGCCACTGGCTTGATGCCTATCCCTTCGTGCGTCTGCACCAGCCGTCGGCCATCTACGGCGTTGAATCGATGCCCCTGGGCACGGACCGTGTTGACAATGCGGGGGCCAACGCCGGGTACTACGAGCGTGCCGGCGCGGCGGAGGTCTGCGCCTACTATGAGCGGGTGCTGCATGAACGGATGCTACCGACAGGCCGGGTGCGGTTCCTGCCGCTGCATGAGCATCAGGGGCAAGACGGTGACGCGCATCTGGCCGTCTCGCGACTGACCGGCAAGACCTGCCGCATTCGCGCCCGGCGGGCGCTGGTGGATGCCCGCTATCTGGAGGCCGCGATCCCGGCCCACCGGCCGCCACCCTTTGCGGTGGACCCTGGAATGCGGGTGATCGCGCCAAACACCCTGCCCGATGTGACCAAGGCGCCCAGCGGCTTCACCGTGATCGGCGCCGGCAAGACGGCCATGGACACGGTCGTGTGGCTGCTCGACCAGGGCGTCGCGCCCGAAGAGATCCGCTGGATCCGTCCGCGCGACGCCTGGCTGAGCGACCGGGGCTGCCTGCAGGCCCTCGATCTGGCGATCCCCACCCTCGCCTGCGTGGCTCGCACCACCGAAGCGATGGCGCAGGCGCAAGACATCGCCGATCTGTTCCGGCGCCTGCAGGCGGTCGGCCTGTTCGACGCCCTGGACCCGCACGTGACGCCGGGCACATTTCG
>SLKW01000172.1 GCA_007134405.1 Paracoccaceae bacterium | reverse complement strand
TTCGACTATTGCTGCTGCCATGCCTGTTTCGCGCTGACCGAGGCGGGCTATGAGACGATCATGGTCAACTGCAACCCCGAGACGGTCAGCACGGACTATGACACCTCGGACCGGCTTTACTTCGAGCCGCTGACGCTGGAGCATGTGCTGGAGATCCTGCGCGTGGAGCAGGAGAACGGCACGCTGCACGGCGTCATCGTCCAGTTCGGCGGGCAGACGCCGCTGAAGCTGGCCAATGACCTCGAGGCCGAGGGGATCCCGATCCTGGGCACCTCGCCCGATGCCATCGACCTGGCCGAGGACCGCGAGCGGTTTCAGAAGCTTCTGAACGAGCTGGGCCTGAAGCAGCCGGTGAACGGCATCGCATCGAGCGACGCGCAGGCCATGGAGATCGCCGAGGCCGTGGGCTTTCCGCTGGTCATCCGGCCGTCCTACGTTCTGGGCGGCCGGGCGATGGAGATCGTGCGCGACCGCGATCACCTGCAGCGCTACATCACGAGTGCGGTGGATGTGTCGGGCAAGAACCCGGTGCTGCTGGACAGCTACCTGTCGGGCGCGATCGAGGTCGATGTCGATGCGCTGTCGGACGGCACCTCGGTGCATGTTGCCGGCATCATGGAGCATATCGAGGAGGCGGGCGTGCATTCGGGCGACAGCGCCTGCTGCCTGCCGCCACATTCGCTGACCGAGGCGACGGTGGCGGAGCTGAAGCGGCAGACCGAGCTTCTGGCGAAGGGGCTCAACGTCGTCGGGCTGATGAACGTGCAGTTCGCGATCAAGGACGGCGAGATCTACGTGCTGGAGGTGAACCCCCGTGCGTCGCGGACGGTGCCCTTCGTGGCGAAGGCGACCGACAGCGCGATCGCCTCCATCGCCGCGCGGCTGATGGCGGGCGAGAGCCTCGAGCGCTTCCCGCTGCGCGAGCCCTATCCGGAAGGGGTGGGACCGGACACCGACCTGCCGCTGGCCGACCCGCTGACGCTCGCCGATCCGATCACGCCCTGGTATTCGGTCAAGGAGGCGGTGCTCCCGTTTGCGCGTTTTCCGGGGGTCGATACGCTGCTCGGCCCCGAGATGCGCTCGACCGGCGAGGTGATGGGCTGGGACCGCAACTTCGCGCTGGCGTTCCTGAAGGCGCAAATGGGCGCCGGCACGATCCTGCCCGAGGGTGGGCGCGTCTTCATCTCGATCCGCGACGCCGACAAGACCGCGCCGATGGCGCAGGCGGCGCGCGAGTTGGCCGCGATGGGGTTCGAGCTTGTCGCCACCAGCGGGACGGCGAAATGGCTGGCCGGGCAGGGGGTCGATTCCGTGCCGGTCAACAAGGTCTACGAGGGTCGGCCGAACATCGTCGACCGGCTGAAGAACGGCGATATCGCACTCGTGCTCAACACGACCGAGGGGGCGCAGGCCATCGCCGACAGCCGCGAGATCCGCACCAACACGCTGATGGACAAGATCCCCTACTACACCACCGCCGCCGGAGCGATTGCCGCGGTCGCCGCCATGCAGGCGCGCAAGGAGGGGATCGGCGTGCGCACGCTGCAAGGGTAGCGGCGCGGCGGGACTATCGGCTTTTCAATTTCCGAAGCGGTCGGCGCGGTCCCGGCCTACTGCTCCAGCGCGCGGCGAAGGCGGTTGAAGCTGTCGGCGACGCTCGCGGCCTCGGTCCCGCCGAGGAAGGCGTCGAGCTTCGGCCAGACGCGGATCGCGCGGTCGGTCAGCGGGTCGGAGCCTTGGGCGTAAAGGCCTGCCTGCACCATCATCTCGGCCCGTTCCCAGGCGCCGGTCAGCCGCCGCGCCTCGGTGATGCTGGCGTTTTCGCTTGCAGTTGCAGCCGCAGGCAGGCTGCGCGAGACCGAGCGCGACAGGTCCACCGCGGGGAAGCGCCCACGCTCGGCAATCGCGCGGTCGAGGACAACGTGGCCATCCAGCACGCCGCGCAGGATGTCGGCCACCGGCTCTTCCATGTCCGAGCCTGCAACCAGCACCGTAAAGATGCCGGTGATGTCGCCCTGACCGTCGAGGCCGGGCCCCGCGCGTTCGGCCAGCGACATGATCTGATGCGCGGTCGAGGGGGGAAAGCCGCGCAGGCTCGCCGCCTCGCCACTGGCCAGCGCGATCTCGCGATGCGCTTCGGCGAAGCGGGTGATCGAGTCGCAAAGAAGAAGGACGTGCAACCCCTCGTCGCGGAAATGTTCGGCCACGGCCATGGCGGTCAGGGCGGCGCGGCGGCGGGCGAGGGGCGAGCGATCCGATGTCGCGGTCACGACCACCGACCGCGCGAGCCCTTCCGGGCCCAGCACTTCGTCGACGAAGTCGCGCAACTCGCGCCCGCGCTCGCCCACCAGGGCCAGCACGACAACATCGGCTTCGACCCCGCGCGCGAATTGTCCCAGAAGCGTGGTCTTGCCGACGCCGGAGCCCGCAAAAAGGCCGACCCTCTGGCCGCGCACCAGTGGCAGGAGCGTGTTGAACGCATCGAGCCCCGTGGCAAGCCGGCCGCCAAGGCGCTTGCGCCGCGCGGGGGCAGGCGGCGCGGAGCGAAGCGCCCGCGGCCGGTTGCCACGCGCGATGGGCCGTCCGTCGAGGGGGGCGCCGTAGGGGTCGATCACGCGCCCGATCCAACTGGAATCGGGCGCGATCAGGCTTTGCCCCACATGTTCCACGCGGTCGCCGATCGCGACACCCTCGACCGCGCCCTCAGGCAGGATCTCGGCGCCTTGGTGGCTGAGGCCCAGGATCTCGCCGCTCAATTCGGCGCCGGACTTGGTGCGGATCTGCACCCGGTCGCCCAGGCGCGCGCACCGGGCAAGGCCCGCGGCGATCAATGTATTGCCCTGGGTTCGCTGAATGAGGCCGAAATTCCGGATCGGCTTGATCTCGCCCAGGTCGGCGAGCAGGCTGTCGAAAGCGGGCATCGGGCTTCTCCCTTACTGCGTGCGCAGGCCTGACGAACGATTACGGTTTCTAAAGGAATCACTCTTAAGGCTTCGTGTAAGCCAGCAAGGGGAGAAGCCCTCGTGACGATCAGTCTGGACATCCTGCGTCTTGCACAGTCGTTTGCGGCGCATGCCGCGACGCGTCAGCACGCCATTTCCCAGAACATCGCCAATGCGGATACGCCGGGGTACAAGACCCGCGACGGCGTGTCTTTTTCGGAATTCATGGAATTTTCTGAACGCGGGCAGCCGGAGGCGCTGATACGCCTCGATTCGCGACCAGCCACCACATCGCCCAACGGCAATACCGTATCGCTCGAGCATGAGATGATGCGCGCGACCGAGGCGCGCCAGAGCCATGAACTGGCGCTCGGCGTCTATTCGACGGCACGCGACATCCTGCGCGCGGTGATCGCCAAACGGTAGGGGAGAATAGCGGATGAGTCAGCTATCGCACACGCTTGGTCTTTCGGCCTCGGGGATGCAGGCGCAATCGGCGCGGTTGCGGCATGTCTCGGAAAACATCGCGAATTCGGACACGCCCGGCTATCGGCGCAAGATGGTGCCGTTCCAGCCAGCGGCGCTGCCGACCGATGCCTTTGGCGAGCGTTCCGGGGTGACCACGGGGCGCGTGATGCTCGACCGGAGGGATTTGCCGCAGATCTACGATCCCGGCCATGTCCTGGCCGATGAGACCGGTCATTACCGCGGGTCGAATGTCGATCTGCTCGTCGAATTGGCGGATGCCCGCGAGGCGCAGCGCAGTTACGAGGCGAATCTTCGCATGTTCGATCAGGCGAGGCAGATGTCGCAAAGCCTGATCGGGCTTTTGCGGAAATAAGAAACGAGGAGCAGGAACATGGATATCAACGCCGCTTTGGCCGCCCGATCCTACGGCGCGGCCCGGCCGCTCACGGCCCCGGATCCGGCGGGCGGGTCGGGCCCGCAGACCGCCGCTGGCCGCTTTGCCGAGACTTTCGCACAGACGCTCGGCGCCGCCGAAGGTGCGGCGCGCGACACGATGATCTCGGGCGCCGATCCGCATGCGCTGGTCACCGCTTTGTCTGAGGCGCAGCTGGCCGTCGAGGCCACTGTCGCCGTGCGCGACCGGGTGGTGGAGGCCTATCTCGAAATCCTGCGTATGCCGGTCTGAGCCGCAGAGGGGCCGAGATGAGCGACGTCGCCTTTTTCGACATCATGCGCCAGGGACTGTGGCTGGCGGTGATGATCTCGGCCCCGCTGCTGGGTGCGGCGCTTCTGGCGGGCGTCACGGTCGGGTTGTTCCAGGCGCTGACGTCGGTGCAGGAGATGACGCTGACCTTCGTGCCGAAGGTGCTGTCGATGCTGATCGTCTTCTGGGTGTCGATGAGCTTCATGTCCGGCGCGCTGGTCGACTACTTCCGCACCCAGATCATCCCCCTGATTGTCGGAGTCTGAGCGATGAACAATGCCGGCTACACCGCCCTGACCCGTCAGTACGGCCTGCAGCGCGAATTGCATCTTCTGGCAAACAATATCGCCAACTCCTCGACCACCGGCTATCGGCGCGAGGGAGTGTTGTTTTCCGAATTCGTGCAACGGCTGGATGGCACCGAGGCGTCGCTGTCGATGGCGGCTGCGAACGCGCGGCAGACCTATCTGACGCAGGGCGCGCTCGCTCCGACCGGGGGCGCGCTCGATCTTGCCATCGAGGGGGATGGGTTCTTTCTGATCGAGACCCCGCAGGGCGAGCGCCTGACCCGCGCCGGGCATTTCCAGACCAATGGCGACGGCGAAATGGTGACGCCCGACGGTTACCCGGTTCTGGACGAAGGCGGCGCCCGGATCTTCGTGCCCGTGGATGCCGGCCAACTCGCGATCGCGCGGGATGGCACCGTTTCCGTGGATGGCGACCCGCTGGCGCAGATCGCGCTGGTCCGCCCGACGGATGCCGCCGATCTGCGCCGCGCGCCCGGTGTCCTTCTGGAGCCGACGGGCGAGCTGCTGCCCGCAGACGATGCGGTCGTGCATCAGGGCTTCTTGGAAGAAAGCAACGTCGATCCGATCAGTGAAATGGCCCGGCTGATCGCCGTGCAGCGGGCCTACGAGCTTGGCCAGTCCTTCCTCGACCGCGAGGACGAGCGCATTCGCAACGTCGTGCAGACCCTGGGTAGATAAGGAGAACCCGATGCGTGCCCTTCACATCGCCGCAACCGGCATGAGCGCGCAGCAGATGCGCGTCGATACCGTCGCCAACAACCTCGCGAACATGAGCACCACCGGCTACAATGCCCGGCGCGCCGAGTTCGCCGACCTGCATTATCAGCAGCATACCCGCGCCGGCACGATCTCGTCCGCCGATGGCACGATCGTGCCGACGGGCGTGCAGCTTGGCCTGGGCGCGCGGCCGACTTCGGTGTCCATGCAGCTTGAGCAGGGGGCGGTCGTGGCCACCGGGGGCGAGCTTGACCTCGCGATCGAGGGGCGCGGCTGGATCGAGGTCACCCTGCCCGACGGGCGCGCGGCCTATACCCGCGATGGCGGGCTCAAGCGCACGGGCGAGGGGTTGATCGTGACCTCTGATGGGTTCGAGGTCGCGCCCGGCATCGTCATTCCTGCCGATGCGCGGTCGATCTCGATCAACGCCCAGGGCGAGGTCTACGCGTATTTCGGCGACCGCGTGCAGCCCGAGCGGATGGGGCAGCTGACCCTGGCAAGTTTCGTCAACGAGCGCGGGCTCGAGGCGCTGGGGTCGAACCTGTATCTGGAAACCGAGGCGTCGGGACCGGCTTTCGTGGCCAATCCGGGCAGCGACGGCCTGGGGATCCTGCGGCAGGGCTATCTGGAAGAAAGCTCGGTCGATGCGGTTCGAGAACTTACCGAGATGATCAAGGCGCAGCGCGGATACGAGCTGAACGCGAAGGTGATCACCGCCGCCGATCAGATGATGTCGGCGACAACGCAGGTGCGATGATGCGCACGCTCGGCTGTCTCGTTCTGGTCTTCGCGCTGGGTCCCGGCGCGGCGCTTGCCGAGTCGGTCGTCGCGGTGCGTACCTTGCGGGCGAACACCTTGATCAGCCCCGACGATGTGGCCGTGACCGAACGCACCGCCGCGCCCGGCACGGCGGCGCGCCCCGAGCAGGTCGTGGGGCTGGAGGCGCGCGTGACGCTTTACGCCGGCAGGCCGATCCCGCTGTCGGCGCTGGGTCGGCCTGCCCTGGTGGAGCGCAATCAGATCGTCACCCTGGTGTTTCAGCGCGGTGGGTTGGAAATCCGAACCGAAGGGCGCGCGCTCGGCCGTGGCGGCGAGGGCGACGCGCTGCGCATCATGAATCTCGCCTCGCGCAATACCGTCACCGGCTGGGTGACGGAAACCGGCGAAGTTCATGT